>JAEEQV010000232.1:0-4168 GCA_016285445.1 Bacteroidales bacterium | reverse complement strand
GAAAGATGAATCAGGCCTTGACGCAGAATCAGGTGCCACAAAACATAATTAATTATGGCTGACATTAAAAATCTAACACGAGGAATTATAAAAGAGAACCCTATTTTCGTTCTCCTTTTGGGGATGTGTCCTACCCTTGGTGTAACCACCTCTGGCACAAATGGTTTGGGCATGGGCTTGGCGACAATGTTTGTTTTGGTGCTTTCAAACTGTTTTATCTCGCTATTGAAGAATGTGATTCCCGATAAAGTCAGAATTCCTGCATTTATCGTCATAATCGCATCGTTTGTAACCATTGTCCAACTTCTTATGGAAGCCTACGTACCGTTTTTGTACGAGCAATTAGGTCTGTACATTCCGTTGATTGTGGTAAACTGCATTATTCTTGGTCGTGCCGAGGCATTTGCTTCAAAAAACGGGTTGGTCGATTCGTTATTTGACGGCATTGGAATGGGACTTGGATTCACTTTGGCACTCACGCTGTTAGGCCTCGTTCGTGAACTGCTTGGCGCAGGTACAGCATTTGGATTTAACTTATTCGGTATCTTTGGCATACAAGAACCCAAAATGATGTTGGTGTTCATATTGCCCCCGGGTGCGTTTTTAGTTCTCGCCTATTTAATTTGTTTAATTAAAAAGTAAAAATTAATAATTAAAAATAGCTAAAACCCAATAAATCATAAACATAACTAATAATTCATAATTTTTAATTCTTAATTCTTAATTACCATGACTTACCTTCTCATAATCATCTCCGCAGTATTCGTCAACAACATAGTGTTGAGCCAATTTTTGGGAATTTGTCCGTTTTTGGGCGTTTCTAAAAAAGTAAACACCGCAATTGGAATGTCGGGAGCCGTAATGTTTGTTATGGTTCTTGCAACATTGGTGACGTACATTTTGAATCAATATGTGCTGATTCCGTTTAAACTGGAATATCTACAGACCATCAGTTTCATTCTCATTATCGCCTCGTTGGTACAAATGGTTGAAATTGTTCTAAAGAAAGTGTCTCACTCCTTATACGAAGCGCTTGGCGTGTTTTTACCGCTTATCACGACGAACTGTTGTGTACTTGGTGTGTCGATTATGGCATTGGATTTACCAAGCAAATATAGTTTTGTGGAAACAAATTCATTGGGACTGGCAATCGTATTTGCATTGGCCAACTCGTTGGCATTCGGACTTGCGTTGGTACTTTTTGCCGGCATCCGCGAACAATTGGAGATAACCGAAACACCCAGAAAACTACAAGGTACCCCTATCTCACTTATTTCGGCAGGACTTTTGGCCTTGGCATTTATGGGATTCTCGGGATTGGTATAAGAACAAAAAAACCACCCTTACGAGTAGCTTTTTTATTACTATTTGGTTGACATTTTTACAACCTGACCATTCTGAATATAAAACCACATATCATTATCGGTGATATTGCCCAAGGAATTCTTCCCTTTAAACTTACAACGAACCACCCAGAACTCTCCAAAGTCAGTCACTTTCGACCACTCTTTATAGCGGATACTTCGCGGATATTTTGCATTTTCTTCTATGTAATCCTTCACAACCTGCACGGAACCGTCACTACGACTTTGTTCTGGCTTAATGCCCCGAAGACTGTCACAGTTCTGGCACAACTGATTTCTACTATCCACCATAGATGGACGTTCTTCCTTCATAAAAACACTTTCGTCCTGTGGAGTCCGAGATTTCTTCTCTTCCTCTCGAGATAAATTTCCGATAATGGCTAACAAAATTACTATGCCTCCAATGATGAGATATTTCTTCGTCTTGGGCTCCATAGGAATCAAGATTTTTAAATTACACCAAACTATGCAGAATCAATCCGCTTCGCAGTTTTGGTTCAAACCACGTGGATTTTGGCGGCATGATCTCGCCACTGTCGGCAATGTTCATCAATTGTTCCATAGAAACTGGATACAATGCAAATGCAGCCTGCATTTCGCCCGAATCAACACGTTTCTTCAATTCGCCCAAACCGCGAATGCCACCCACAAAGTCAATTCTTTGGCTTCTTCGCAAATCTTGAATGTCGAATAACGGTGAAAGAACTTGTTCCGTAAGAATTGTCACATCAAGCACGCCAATCGGGTCAGAATCGTTGTATGTACCTTCTTTTGCCGTCAACGAATACCACTCACCTGCCAGATACATTGAGAAATTGTGCAACTTGTTCGGTTTATAAATCGACGCGCCTTTTTTCTCAACGACAAACGATTTTTCCAATTTCGAAAGCAATTCGTCTGGCGTCATTCCGTTCAAGTCCTTCAACACACGGTTGTAGTCGATAATCGTCAACTGATTAGCAGGGAAATTCACCGACAAGAAATAATTATATTCCTCATTGCCCGTATGGTTGGGATTTGCCGCACGACGTTCCGCTCCTACTCCAGCAGCAGCAGCAGTTCTGTGGTGACCGTCGGCAACGTACAAGCAATCAACCTCGTTGGCGAACAAATATTCAATTCTCTTAATCTTTGCATCGTTGTCGATTACCCACACGTGGTGACCTACGCCGTCTTCCGACACAAAATTATATACAGGATCAACCAAAATCGCATCGTGGATTATCATATCCAACTCCAAATTGTTCTTGAATGCGAAAAACACTGGTTCAGCGTTGAAATTCGTATAACGAACGTGGTTTCTTCTGTCCTCTTCCTTATCGGGACGGGTAAGTTCGTGTTTTTTAATGATATTATTCTCGTAGTCAGCAACATACGCACCACCTACAATACCATATTGCGTACGGCCATTCATTGTCTGTGCATAAATGTAGTAGCACGGTTTTTCGTCTTGAATCAGCACTTTTTCGTCAATCAACTTCTGCAAATTTGCTTTTGCAGTGTCGTAAACCAACTGCGAATGCAAGTCCACATCGGCTGGCAAGTCGATTTCTGGCTTAATTACGTGATAGAACGAATATTTGTTGTCGCCGGCTTCCGCCTTTGCTTCTTCTGAGTTTAATACATCGTACGGACGTGACGCTATTTTCTTTGCAAATTCTTCGTTACACGGACGAAATCCTTTGAATGGCTTTACTACTGGCATAAAAATTAAGAATTTAGTTTATATAATATTTGACTTACAATATCGTGAATAATATCCGACAAATCCGCTGTCATACAGAAGTTTGAAGGAAAAACTCAAGACAACACAAAAGTAGTAAAATTATTGTTACGATACGTATCCATATTCAATTAATAATTTCTTTACCATATAGATTCATACAAAAAGTCGGATAAAAACTATCGATTTTGCGTTATGATTTCCTATAGAAATTCTTCCAACTCAACAGGTACAGTTATCATTAGATATTCAGCAGGAGTGTTTTGCCAATAGCATATATTCTTTTTCACTTAAATCCGTCATTTTCATACATTTTTATAAATTCATCTAACTGCGTTTTTTTGTTTTCTTCCCCCATGAAATCTCCATCGAAATAGGCAGCACACAACCTTCCGTCTTGATATAGATATGAATAATTCCGATTACCATAGAAAAAAACGTAGTCGTCTGTTTCAATATCTCCAAGTTTACGTTCTGAATAATTTACCTTTTCACCCAAAACAATCCACTCTCCAACTGGGATATGCTTAATTGCTGTTCCCTGTATTAATACTTGAGATTCACTTTCCGTCTGCGCAAAAATTATGGAGTATTCTGTAGTGTCGCCAAATGTTTTTGTATGATCTCTGATTTTCTCTTTGGGATAAGGAGGACATTCTCCAAGTTCTGTTCTAAAATTTCCTGTAAACGATTCAAGAAAAGTACTAACATCGCCTCCACCTGTTTCTTTTATGTTCAATTGGAAGAAAAACTCAGTACTGTTATAATATCTATATTCCCATGATTTACAAAACAAAAATGTTAATGACGGCATAGCCAATACGTCAAAGTAATCGTATCGGCTATAAGTAATTTCATACCCTAATGCTAAAATTTTTACATTAGAGAAACGGTGCAAATTTGATGGGAATTCTATGTAATAGTCGTCTATTAGTAGCCTTACGAGATTGGGCATTTCCGCAAGTCTTTCAGGGACTTTGAAATAGGCACATCCTCTACGCTCAGAAGGAATCTCAATTTCTTTATTATTGTCATCGACAATATGATATTCGTCAAAAGAAATTCCATATCCTGAATAATA
>JAEEQV010000231.1:0-4169 GCA_016285445.1 Bacteroidales bacterium | reverse complement strand
AGACGTCTGTGGCGAGGAAACCGCGATGAGCGAATATCACACGACAATGCACATAGCAAAGGTTGCCGGTGCCGACACCGAGGAAAACAAGAATCAGACGAACTTGATCTGGAATGCATACGAAGGTATTGATTACGAGTCGTTTATCGTGATGTGCAAACATAAGGAAAACGGCAAAATCCTTGTCGACACCTTGGCTACGCTTTCGGCAAACTTCACGTCATACACCGTCGATACGGCAATCAACAACGTGATTTCATATTACGTCGGCGTAAAATTGCCTGAAGTGGTAAATCCAAAAACGCAGTTTATGAAGGCAGAATCGGGACCATTCTCGTTGGCAATTTCTAACATTGCTGAGGTTGAAAATGTAGATGACAATGTTTCAATACGAGATGCAGTTGTTTCTAATGTTGAAGTATATTCCGTAGGTCATACGATTTATGTGAGAAATGCGGGAAAATTAGAAACCACAATCTATAACATCAACGGTCGCAAACTTATCACACCGCAAGTTCGTGATAATCTTGAGGTTTCAGTCAAACTCGATGGCGTGTATGTTGTGAAAGTGGGCGATGAACTGTTCAAGGTGGTAGTGAAATAAATAAAAAGTAAATTCCTTCCATAAATTTATAGGGTTTCCTAAAAAATAATTGTCTTTTTTAGGAAACCTTTTTGTATTTTTCTGTGTCTTTTATTTGAAAAATACTATCTTTACAAACTTATAATTTGGAAGGTATGAAGTCTTTAAAAACATTTTTAAATAGGGTAGTGCTTACATTGGGCATTTTGTTCCCTATGATAGCCACGGCGGCAGCTCCGACGTGGACTCGCACGAATTATACAAGTTCAACCGCATTCATCGGTATTGTGAAAATCAACGATTACAATCCTTCGTTCCCAATTACGGTAGAAGAAGGTGATTATATCGGTGCGTTTGTCGGTGAAGAATGTAGAATGATTGCGAAGGTTTTTGCATACGATGGCAAATTATACGTTTCGTCGGTGATTCAAGGCGGCGATATGTCCGATATGACTGGCTCGACGAGCGAACCCGAAGAAGTTGAATTTAAGGTTTGGGATAATTCGGCAAATAAACTGGTTTCTGCACAAGTTTATGGAACTTTGTTTACCGAATCAGCTGGTGAAATCTTCGATTATGAGATTGGAAAACCAAACACCGATAGCAAACTTGAATCGTTGTCGGTTACAGATTACACTTTAGACCCTACCTTCTCTGCTTCAACAACTGAATATCAAATTTCGGTCCCTTACGGAACTGCATTGCCAGCAAGTTCTGCATATACTGCCGTTGTCGCCGATTCTCGTGCAAACGCGACAGTAGTTGCGGCAACGGAATTTGGCTCCGACAATAAAGCAACAACAACAATCACCGTGACGGCCGAGGACAACACCACGACCGTTTATACGATTACGTTTGTTCAAGAGCCATGTACTGCTGAGGTTCCAACAACTTCCGAAGTCAAGGATGCAGCATATTGCGTTGGTAGCACAAATATGTATCTTACAGCAATGTTCGGTAATAAATCGCACAATGCTGTTTGGTATGATGTTCAAACTGACGGTGAAGCTTTGTTTACGGGAAATGAGTTCAACCCAGGAAAGACGTATGGGGGCATTTATACGTACTATGTAGCAAGAAACGACGGAACGTGTGAAAGTGCTGAACGTTTACAGGTCACTCTAACTATAAACGATAATCCTTTCCCAATGATTAAAGGTTTGGATAATGAGTATTGTGCTAACGCTGATGCTGTCACGTTAGAAGCAACGCAACCGTATGTTTCAGTTGTATTTACGGTAAATGGAAAAACAGCAACGGAGTTTAATCCTGCAACAGCAAATGCTGGTGAAAACACTATCGTTTGTCAGGTAATGGATGAAAATAGTTGTAGAGGTGATGCTTCAAAAACAGTCACAGTTAAGGCGCTTCCAACAATAGATTTGTCTTCTGTTTCGACAACTGCGTGTGTTGATGAATCAATTTCTTTGACACCGACAACAGGAACGTGGTCGGGAACGGGCGTAGCGGGAACAACGTTCAGCTCCGCTTCAACAGGTCCGTTTGAATTGACCTATACAGAAGAAAACAATGGTTGTTCAGCAAGCGACAAAGTGACAATCACGGTAAACAAGGCAACTGTCCCGACGGCAACATCTGCCTCGGTTGAAATAGGTGGCGAAGTTCCTGCATTGACGGCAACTGCCGACGGAACAATCTTGTGGTATGAAACAGAAAATGGCGTTTCAGTTAGCACAGGTGCATCGTTCAAACCTACGGTTTCAACGGCAAGCGAAACGGTTTACACCTATTATGTAAGTAACAAAGTTGGCAATTGCGAAAGTGAGAAAGTTCCTGTAACGTTGTCGGTAACGTCTTGTACAACCGAAGCTCCTACGATTGCTTCAGTTGATGCAATTTGCGAAGGTGATGCATTCCCGACGTTGACAGCAACGGGTACAAATATCACATGGTACAATGAGGTAACCGGCGGTACCTCTTTGAAAACAGGTGCAACTTATACACCAACTACAGCTGGTACATATTATGCTTCTCAAAATCCTGGTTGCGAGGGTCCTCGTGCTTCTGTGACGGTTGAACAAAAAACGAAACCTGCTACTCCAGTTGTGGCTAATGCGAGTGTGTGTGGTGGCGGCGAGTTGACCGCTTTGACAGCTGACGTTGCTTCTTATTGGTACACTGACAAAAATGCAAGTCCTGTTGCTGAAAATACTACGTCATACAAACCAACGTCGTTGAATGCGACGACTAAATTTTATGTAAAGCAATTTGTTGACGGCTGTTCTTCTGACTTCGCTGAAGCGACATATACTGTTGCAGCGGCTCCGTCGGTACCAAAAGTTGATACACGTACAACATGCTTTGGCTCTACTGCCGAATATTATGTGAGAATGTCGGGCAACTTGGACGAAGGTGCTACTTTGCAGTGGTATGATGAAAATGGCGTAGCACTTGGAACAGAAAAAATGCAAGATGTTACTGTCACTACGGCAAAAGAATATCAATATACGGCAAAGCAAGTTATTGGCGACTGTGTTTCTGAACCTGCAATTGCCATATTGACGGTATATGCGTTACCTGAACCAGAAATAAAAGTAAATGCGTCGTATTGTTCCGATGATGAAACCGAAGTTGAATTGTCTGCCGATCCTGATGGTGGCGACTTTATGGTGGATGGTATCATTGCTTCATCGTTCGTGCCGAAAGAATTGGGCGCGGGCGAGCATACTATCTTGTATTCTTACGAAGACGAGCACCATTGTTATGGGGAACCATCGAAAAAGATTTCGATCGACGATTGCGCTGCTCCTGCTGTAGAAACGGTAACTCTGACTCAAACAACTCTCTCATTGTTGAAAGGTCAACAATCAGAGGCAATAGGCGTTACAATTTCTCCTTCTGAATCTCCACAAACCGTTACTTGGAGTTCTTCTGACAAGAATGTTGCCACAGTTGATGAAAATGGCGTGGTTACTGCGGTAGGAAAGGGAACGGCTACGATTACGGCAACTTCAAATTACACGATTTCGAAATCTGCATCGTGCGTAGTTACGGTTGTTGCTCCTGTGGAATCGGTTGCATTTAACAACCCGTCGGACATAACTGTTGCTGAAAACGGTTCTGTTTCATTGGCTCAATATTTGGTTGTTAATCCTGACGATGCTTCTATAAAAACAATCGAATGGACTTCTTCCTCTTCGGTGGCAACGGTGGCAAATGGCGATGTTACAGTTGGCGATGTTAATGCCAATACAGAAGTTACAATTACAGTGAAAGTCACCACGGAAGATGGAACTTCTAAATCAGCACAAATAACAATTACAATCTTAAACGGTTGCAGTTTGTCTGCTCCGGCGGTGGAAAATGCAACACAAACTATTTGTTCTGACGGTAGCGAAAGTGCTTCGTTTACCGCAACGGGCGATGCTTCTGCAAATTGGGTTTGGATCGATGAGACAAACAAAGCTGTTTCTTCTACAAATTCATTCTCAACAACGCAGGCAGGTACATATTTCGTTTATCAAATTGACGGAGATTGCAAGAGTGCTTCAACACAAGTGGTTGTTACAATTACTGAATGTGCCGTTCCTGTTCAATCGGTTTCATTCAATAATACAACTGCTTT
>JAEEQV010000230.1:0-4178 GCA_016285445.1 Bacteroidales bacterium | reverse complement strand
ATTGTATGGATGACTATCGCCATAGCCCGAAGTACCAAATCCGAATAAGTCAATCCATCCTGTATTTGACGATGATATATTTGCATTACCTGCTCCAACTATATCATATTGATTTTCAGCAAAACGCCACGTTTTTGTACTTGCTTGATACTGCAAATTTCCTTTTGAAAAATATACTTGTTTATTGGCAGAAACTGAGAATTTCGCATCAATTTTACCTGTTTCATCTCCTACATTTCCTCCGTTACCACCATTAGGAATAGCTGCAATTTGCGTCTTCAACACGTTGAACAAACTATCCACATACGATTTTTTCACGTATTCCACATCGTTCACAAAAATCGAAATGTTAGAACCCGATTTAACATATTCACTTAAATCGACATTGGCACTGCCCGATTTTGCTGCATACAAAGCATATGGAACACTCAAAAGCGGAGTGACATCGGAGATAGCATCAGAACCATCGGGCAACTGAATTTTTGTTTCCAAATAGTACTTGCCTGCCGACCAATCAATAGACGAGAAGGAACCTTTTACAACTGCACCAGCACCAACTTCAAACGTCACTATGCCATTGAAATTTGTCGTTACCGAATGTGTCTCAGTATAAACTGCTTGTTGTGAAGAACTTAACACACTCACTTCTATTTCTACAGACTGATTCGCCACTACTGCATTTTGAGTATTGCGAATCAATGCCTGAAAATTCATAGTTTGCGGAACTTGGGCAAAAGTAAGACTCGCAAACATTATCGCTACTAAAAAAGAAAGTACTTTTCTCATATTATTAGATATTATTTTGTTGATATTCAATTTATTTTACAATTACTGTCTGACTATTTTCACCAAATCGAACGACATACGTTCCCGGAATTTTTATCATTGCCGAAATAGAATACGCATTTTGGCAAGAATAGACACATTTTCCCGCCATGTCATATATTGCCACATATTTTCCTTCAGCATTATTAACAAATATGCTCCTGCCAATTACCGACACAGCCATTTTTTGTTCCACGACATTGATAGTTAGTGGATTTGTCGGCGGTTCTACCGTAACAGTAAATGACAAGACAGATTGCTCATCGGCTGAATTTTTCGCCACAACTGTCACAAGAGCCGAACCTTGCTGATTCAACATTAAACGTAACTTAGTTCCGTTCAATGCGACACGAACCACATCTTCATCGGATGATGAGGCGGAATACTGTAAGTCCTCGGCATCATTCGATGTAAAATAATCATTAAGATTGATTTCTCCTACATTTCCATCCAAGGCAACCGAAACGTCTGAAATAGGATTAGAACTGATTGAAGAGATTTTCATCACATAATTTCGCTGCATACCGAACAAACTGCCATTTTCCGACGAAACATACGGCTGTCCTACCGAAATTCCAGCAACATAGCCCTGCGAATTTGAGGCAGTACCACCAGTCACCACCACCGAATTCTGACAAATACCAGTCGCCATTCCAACCAGAACAAACAAAAAGATAAGCCCAACTTTTTTCTTCATAACAACAATTGTTTTACGTAATAAATTTATTCTACATCTTGAACAAGACGGACGGAGCGCCCCATGCGGCGATTACCTCTGCTGTCAGCAGTGACACTATAATTATTGAAATACATACTATATGCATTAAACTCGCAATTTTCGTTCTCAATGTCGTCGCACGACGAAGACCAATATGAACCATCGCCGATAGAAAAACATGTCCAATTTGTATTGCTACGCATACCCGCACCAGGCAAGAAAACAGCTCCATATGACTGCATTACATTCCATTTATCAAGAGAATACGAGTTTTTAATCCAATTCCCTGCTTGATGCGTAAATGAAATTGTAGATGGGACTGTCCAATTGTCAGGCAAAATAATAAAGCCTGTCACACCGTCAACACTACCTTGTGAATATAATTTGTCAGCATTAGGACGATTGTTTATTAAATAATACCACTCATCTTTTGTAAGTGTACGCCACATTTCAGATTGATTTCCACCATTGGAAATTTTGTTATACACGCCCCAATCGGCATTAGCATAACTACCTGTAAGACTATTGCTATACGACCCACCAACATAATAATCAAAATAGTCTGAACTTGTTGAATACGGCTGATATGCGTTTGCACCACTGTTCCAACCGCTTGTTCCCCAGCCAAATAAATCTATCCACCCTTCGTATGTTTCAGAAATATTGCCATTATCACCTTTTATCATATCATATTGGTTTTCAGCAAAACGCCACAAACCTGTGCTTGCTTGGTATTGCAAATTACCCATAGAAAAATAAACCTGCTTGTCAGCAGAAACAGAAAATGCAGCTTGTATCGCTCCGTTTTCTATTTTTACATCGCCTGGTTCTATTTCTCCACCAATTTCTTCTGATTCGTAAACAGGACGCACAGATAGACCATCATAGCGATATTGGTCGTACTTTTTTTTCGTCCCTGAGTCAAAGTACACTTGCCATGCGTAGTACGGAGCATAGCCAACATTTGAATTCGACCAGTAATTACCAGCGTATCCATTCTGGTAGAGCTGATCATTACGATAACCTGCCGAAGGAAGGAATATGGAATTGCCGTTGTCTGCCACAACCTTAAACCCTTTCATACCATTTATAGTTGTATCAATCCATTTACATAATGTCATTAATTCTGTCCACTCCGCGTCGGTTGGCATTCGCCAATTTTCACCAAGAATTGTGTATGCAACGTCGTCGTCTTTGTCAAGTGTTTTCTTGTTGTCAACGGAACCGTAGTTGCTGTCGTTACAATATTTTGTTAATGTTATCAGTGTATTATAGGTATAACCATATTTGTATGAACCCCAAGTATAACTATTTTTGGGCGTTGTTTCTCCCCATGCATAGTAATCGCCACATTCCTCAGGTTTGTTTGCACCTATGTTGCAAGTAGCCCATTTCACCGAAAGACCTAAGTCTACATATTTCTCTTCTTCAAAAGCAAAAATTATTTCTTCGTCTTTAATAATTGCAGAAGTTTTTACATCTGTTTGCTTTTTGTAATATCCAGTAAATTCAAATGTTTCGCCTTCGTTAAAAGTAATAACATCGTCGGCTGATTTCAAGAATGCCACTGGTTCGGCTGTTGCCACTTCAAAAATGCCTGCCTGTGCGTTTTCCAGGAACGAAAGTTTCAGAGAAGCCGTTTGGTCGTTAGCCGAAGCAACCAACACATACACACCTGCCGAAGCACCTACTTGGAATGTGTATTGTCCAGCACTTACAGCGTTTGCATAACGCGCAACCACCGTTCCGTTAGCGGAATACAATGTAAGATTCAACAGCGAAGCCGTTTCCACGTTTACCGCCACAATGTTGTTTGCCGTTTGCTGCAAAAATGCAGAATTGGCAACCGTTGCAATAGCAACATCTTGTTTTTCAACCTTTTGCAAGGTAATTACATTATCGGGGTAATACAGCATTTTCGCCTCGCCCGAAACCATATTCTTCACTTGTATGCTATCCCATTCAACATTTGAGGAAAATTCGCATATATAATTAGTCTGTGCAAACAAAGTTGCTCCAACCAACATAGCCCCTAAAAGTAAATAAAGTTTCTTCATATCTATAAAATTAAGGTTTCTGATAAAGTCTATTTTTTCTCTCTCAATCGAACAATTACTGTTTCGTCGTCAACCATGACCTTAACATCATAGTCGCGTTTAAAATATTGATGGTCGAAATCCCTTCCTTGGATTCTCACATCTTCATCGCAGTTATCTACAACGGCAGAATATACCCACTTGATATAATCGTCACCATATCCATAATAATCTTCAACGATTAATTTGCCCCTTGGACATTCCACTGTATCACAATGGTCAGTTACACAAGATGTTGCACCAAACATAAACGGCAAAGCCAACAAGAGTAATTTTATTCTTTTCATAATATTAATGTGTGTTATACTAAAAATTTCACGCCTTTTTGCATTAACCAAACCGAAAGGTTTCCCGTCACCGACGAAAAAACGCATATGCTATTTATAAATACTGTAAAAGGTTGTTTAAGAGAGGGTTGTGTGTGTGTGTGTGTGTGTGTGTGTGTGTGTGTGTGTGTGTTTATACAAATATTTGGATTTTCCAAATAATTTGTCAACTTTTTTAAAAAAACACTAACACACATCATTTTTTTGCCTTTT
>JAEEQV010000229.1:0-4178 GCA_016285445.1 Bacteroidales bacterium | reverse complement strand
CCTGGAACGAAGGTTTTTCTGCCACTTCCGACAGAAATAAAAATCTAAGGGGGTAAATCGTCACTGTCTTACCCCCTTGTAACAATGCTTGAAAATCCTTTTCAAGCGAAATTTTATGTTCGTGAAGAAAACCCACGATTATTTTAACTTCTTAACAAATTCCTCCAATGCCTGAGTCATCGATGTACATTTCATTGTTGGCGCGGGAATGTCGAGACGAAGACCTGCGTCAAGCACCGCCTTTCCCGTTGTAGAGCCAAAAGCCCCAATGTACGTCTCATCTTGTTTGAAATCCGGAAAATTCTTTTTCAACGAGGCAATACCTGCCGGACTGAAAAACACCAAAATGTCAAAGTCCTTAATATTCACATCCGACAAATCGCTGCTGACAGTTCTATAAAAAATCGCATTGGTATAGTTGAACTTTGCCGCCGTCAATTTTTCAGGAATCTCTTGTTTGTGAATATCCGACAACGGAACAAGAATCTTTTCGTTAATATATTTTTTTGATATTTCGACTAAATCGTCAAATTTACCATTGGCAGCAATAATCTTCCGTTTTCTGTACTGCACATATTTTTGCAGATAGAACGCTGCCGACTCCGAAATACAAAGATACTTCATAGTTGCAGGCATAACCACACGAAGTTCGTCGCACATGTGAAAGAAATGGTCAATTGCCGTACGACTAGTGAACATAATTGCCGTATGGTCTAAAATCGAAATCTTTTGTTCACGAAACTCCCTTGCTGAAATACCTTCAACGTGAATAAAAGGCCGAAAATCAATTTGGATATTGTATTTTTTTGCAAAATCCAAATACGGAGAACGTTCTGTTTCGGGTTTTGGTTGAGAAACCAATATTCTTTTTATTTTCATACAATTCTAAATTCAACAAAAACGAGGCTAACGATAATTTTTACCAACACCATGATTGGTAAAATTTCGAGCGTGCAAAAATACAAAAAAATGTAAATCAACGACACATGGTTCTTTACACTTACCTGAAATTCTCTAAAAATTCGATAAACATAGAAAAATCCTATCACCAAATAGCCAATAAAAAGAAGCGTTTCGGTGGATATGACCGTTGGTTTCACAAAAGCCAAAGCAACAACAATCGGGAATAGACAAATTCCCAATGCCCTATTAATCAGATACACGTTGAATATACATTCACTTGCATATTCCCGTCGTGCAAATATATCAGCCACAAGCAGATAGAGCATTTTCTTCAAGAAATACAATACTAAAATGACGATTGAGAGCATGCCTACTCTCGTCAATTCCTGAATATCGTTCAACTGCCAGTCAAAATTATGTTTGAGTGCGAAAAAGACGAACATTCCCGCAACAAACGAAAACAAACACTGACTGATAAACGTCACCAACTGCGTATGCTCGCCCGATTTATGAAATTCCTTCTGGGCAAAATTGTAATTGAAAACGTTCTTAAACAACGATGCCGTTCTGTTCGGGAAAATAATTCTCGTGATACTATATGTGATGAAACTGAACAACAATGCCCAAAACATCCAGCCATTGTCTATCTCGCCCAATTTCACGTAATTAATCCTAAAAACCTTTTCGTCAAATTCGGTAAAACTGGTTTTTGGAGGCAACGAATCCACCGTTTCTTGCACGGGAGTAACAACTGTATCAACCGATTTTACAGGTGTTTCAACCGTGTCAGCAGTACTCGTTGTGTCAACCACAACTTTTGCAGAATCTGCCACATACGTCGTGTCCCCCAAATCGGCTGGAGTAATTTCCAAAACGGAATATCCTTTTTGCAATGGGAACTCAATGAGCGTAGCCGTATCAACGGTGCTTTGCAACGAAATCACACCCAACGTGTTGTTCGTTGAATCACTCACAGAAGCTACACCCGAAGTATTTGTTGTATTAGGCAAGACAATCTATTTTTTAACCTTTGCAAAGGTATAAAACCCTCCTCTAAAATTGATTTTTATATCTCGCGACTTTTCAAATAGTTGTGAACAATGCAACATTATTTCTTTTTGTTCACATTCACTACCCTATCGGCATTCTGAGCGATGAACTGCGCCCACGACGAGGCGGACGTTTTGGGTTTCGACACTATTTTTGACTTACTTGCGGAATGTGGTATTTCGGGTTTGAGCGTGTTGTAATAATGACAAACAGCAACGGCAAGTGCGTCGGTGGCGTCCAAATATTTCTGATTGTTTTCGTAACGAAGCATTTTTGACAATACAGCCGCGACCTGTTCTTTTGCAGCAGCACCCGTACCAGTAATCGCCATCTTGATTTTTCTCGGGGCATATTCGTGAATCACTATGTCTCTGCTCAATCCAACCGACATGGCAACGCCCTGCGCCCGTCCCAATTTCAGCATTGACTGCACATTTTTTCCATAAAAGGGGGCCTCCAACGCCATTTCGTCGGGTGCATATTTCTCCACAATCTCGGTAAGCGAAGTATAGATTTTTCTGAGTTTTAAATACGGATCCTTGATTTTCTGCAATTCAATGACGCCAATTTCCAGAACGGACAACACCTTGTTTTCGGCCCGAATCAAGCCAAAACCCATCACGTTCGTTCCTGGATCTATGCCAAGAATTATTTTCTCCATCCGTAGCGTTTGTCTAAATATTCCTTGAATGCAGGATAATTCCCTTGTATTCTGTCGAAATTCTCCTTCTTACCTTCCAAATCGCGCAAACTTGCAGGAAGTTCAGGATCAACACCGATTGCATCAATTATGGCATTCGGGAATTTTGCAGGATGCGCCGTTTCCAAGGAAATGAGAAGTTGATTCTCGGCAACTGCATTTTGAGCGACGAAATCTTCCACACACTTCCATCCAACTGCACCGTGAGGTTCCAACATAACATGATATTTGTCCCACGCAAGTTTGATTGTCTCACGAGTTTCGGCATCGGTAACGCTTTGTGCCACAAAGATTTTGTCCATAGTAGCAAAATCTGGTTCTTTTAGCACATTGCCCTTTTCATCCATATTTCCACCGTACAATTCAATCAAACGAGCCAAATTGCTTGGATGACCGACATTCATAGCACTTGACAGACAATTTTTTGATGGCTCGATCTTATTGTATTTGTGCGTCTTCATCAATTTTGAAAACTCGTCGTTTTCATTGGTTGCGACAAGAATTTTCGACACGGGCAAGCCCATCTTCATTGCCAAAACGCAACCCATCATATCACCAAAATTTCCCGACGGAATACAGAATACAACGTTTTCCAACTCGTCGGAATCTTGTTTGCGCAATTGCGTGTATGAATAAATGTAATATACTATTTGAGGAATCAAACGACCTATATTGATAGAATTGGCACTTGTGAAATTTAACGAAGCCAATTCTGGGTCAGAAAACGCTTGTTTCACCATTGCCTGAGCATCGTCGAATTTTCCATCAATGGCAATAATCTGTACATTTTTCTGCAATGTGGTCATTTGCTTGCGTTGACGGTCGCTCACCTCTTTCTCAGGGAATAATACTGCAATTTGAATATTGTTCAAACCATAAAAAGCGTGTGCCATGGCACTGCCCGTATCACCCGAAGTAGCAGTCAAAATCAGTTTGTTGACATTCTGACGTTTCAAGAAATACTGCATCATTCGCCCCATCATACGACCTGCAAAATCCTTGAACGAAGCCGTAGGTCCTTGGTCAAGACGCATCACGTATTTTCTGTCAATCACCTTTTCCAAAGGAACGTCAAAATTATAGGCATCTTTCGTCATTGCCAACAGATCGTCGAAAGAAACTTCGTCACCCAAAAATTTGGAAAATACCGTTGCCGCAATTTCATAATATTGTTTTCCTTTTAACTCATTCAATTCGTCTTTTGTGAACGTAGGAATTGCGTTCGGCATATATAATCCTTTGTCAGGTGCCAATCCTTGTAACAATGCTTCACCGAACGTTACTTCGGCAGCAGTATGATTTGTTGAGAAATATTTGATTGCCATTGTCTTTATTTTTTGCAAAAATACACGAATTTGAAATTGCTACAACACGAGGCGGACAAATTTTATCGGCTCGAAACCGTGAAGATTGAAGAGTAATACTATGAACACAATTATTTACACAACTCGTTCAATTTCTTTATCAACAACTCGTTTTCTTTTGTCGTTCCTACCGTAATTCGCAGACACTCTTCGCAAAGAGC
>JAEEQV010000228.1:0-4204 GCA_016285445.1 Bacteroidales bacterium | reverse complement strand
AAGAATCCGCATGAAATATCGACTTCCGAAGCGTTGAAAATGACGGCTTTGTGGGTTGGCTGTGCATTATTGTTTTCTATCGCAATTTTTTTTACCTACCAATTTGACTGGTTCTCGCTTCGTTCCTCTTCGCCTGATGCAACAATACACAACGGCGATGGTTTCGATGCCGGACTGCAATATCTTACGGGCTGGCTGATTGAAAAATCGTTGAGTTTGGATAACATTTTCGTTATGGTAATGTTGTTCACGTATTTCAAGGTGCCAAACAAATATCAGCATGAGGTGCTCTTCTGGGGTATTCTCGGGGCTTTGGTCTTTCGTGGCGTGATGATTGTTCTTGGTGCCGCTTTGGTCAACAAGTTTTCGTGGATAATGTACGTGTTCGGCGTGCTGTTGATTATTTCGGCTCTCAAAATGATGTTTGGCAAGGATGACGAATTCGATGCAGATAAAAGCACTATCATTAAGATAATCAGAAAGATATATCCAGTGAGCTCGACACTCGAAGGTGATAAGTTCTTTACTCGCATTGATGGCATACGGGCAGTTACGCCGTTGTTTGTCGTTTTAATGGTGATAGAAACCACCGACGTGATGTTTGCCGTTGATTCCATTCCTGCCGTATTCTCAATCACGACAGATTCATTCATTGTCTTCACCTCAAACATTTTTGCCATTCTCGGCCTTCGTTCACTCTATTTCGTGTTGGCATCGGTGATGAATAAATTTGAGTACTTGAAAGTGAGTCTGTTCATCTTGCTTTTGTTTATCGGAGTGAAAATGTTGCTTATGGATATTGTACATATATCTATTGGTATGTCATTGTCTATCATAGCATTGATATTGGGCGTGGGAATTCTTGCATCGTATATTCATTCACGGAGAATTGCAAAGGACAACAATGAATAATCTTCGTTTGAATAAGTCTCAAATTACTGATTTTCAAAATCTTGTCTTAGCGAAAGGGGAGGAGTTGTATCGTGAAATGCCATGGCGTTCCGATACGCATCCATATAATATTCTTTTGTCGGAAATCATGTTGCAGCAGACGCAAGTGGCTCGTGTGATGCAGAAATATGAGGAATTCAAAACAGCTTTCCCTACGTTAGCAGATTTGGCTCATGCCGACTTTCAGGAGGTTCTGGCACATTGGTCGGGGTTGGGATACAATAGGCGAGCAAGGTTCTTGCACGAAACGGCGAAAAAGCTGGTGGAATATCCGTCGTTTCCCGATTCGCCAGAGGTGTTGCAGCAATGTCCAGGAATTGGTGAAAACACTGCTGCCTCTATTATTGTATATGCATTCGACAAACCGTTAGTCTTTCTTGAAACAAATGTCCGTACCGTGCTTATTTATACGTTTTTTCAGGGTATAACCGAGAAAATTGACGAATCCGTTTTGCGAAATCTTGCAGAACAAACGCTGTACACAGAAAATCCTCGTACATGGTATTGGGCATTGATGGATTATGGTACCTATTTGAAGAAAACCCAGGGAAACTTCAATAAATACTCAAAGATGCATACTGTTCAATCTAAATTTGAAGGCTCTTTCCGACAGAAACGTGCGGCAGTGCTTCGCTGTCTGCTTCAAAACGGTCCATTGACATTGTCTGAAATTGCAGAAAACATGGGCTACGAAACATTGTTGACGGAAGAACTCGTGGCTGTTTTGCAAAAAGACAAAATGATTGTTTTTGAAAACGGCCGATTTTGTATTGCCTAATTTTCAAAAATCTTTTCAAATCAATGATTTCATATAAAATATGCCCTATTATTACTGAATATTGAAAAATTCTCTATTTTTACACCACCTTTAAAAAGGGGAAAAATACATATAAAAAACTATCAAGATGAAAACAAAAACCTTGTTTACTAGCCTTGTTGCTTTGGTAATGTTATCAAGTGGTGCATTTGCACAAAAATATGCCGACGCCTATCCTGTATCTCCCACTTATGTAGATCCAATGTCCTCAAGTGGTGTAGATGTACACTACAGTGCCGACAGCACGTATATTGACGCTTCGGTTGAGACCTATACGCCGAATTTTGAAAAAGTGTCGCCGAAATTCGAACAATTCTTGGAACAGAATACCGTAAAAATTGAACGAAAAACCAAGAATTACTATGAAATAAGATATACGTTGGTTATGTCGAAAGCGCAATTTGCAGAGTTTAAAAACAAGTTGAACGAATGGAACTGCCAAACAATTACGTTGAGCGAAACCACGAGATATATATCGCAGGAAAAGAGCACTAAAACAAGTAGAATCAACGAACTGCAAACAAAAATAAGCGAGCGTAACGAGTCTCTGCTTACTGCTGAATCAGAATCACGTCGCGAACTTTTGCAAGACCGCAATGCCGAAGATAAAGGTAAAATACGGGAATACGAAAACGAAATGCGAGCATTGGATTCTAAAAACGGAACCGTTGTGCTTAGCGTTACTTTGATGCGTGAACCGACTACTCCGAACGAGACTCAGAAAATCAAGTTTGTGAATATGCCTGGATTTGAATATAGCATTTTTATGCCCGAAAATCCAAAGGCTGGCATTTCTGCGGAGTATTATAACGGATATATGTTGAAATACTTGTTCACCAAAGGCAAATCATACGTGACCGTGGGGGCGTTCAAGGCTGTTGACGTTCCTCAAAACGATTCACTTATGTACTCCGACATTTTCAACTTCAGTTTCGGACAAGATTTCTATTCCCGTCATTTAGGCCGTGGCGGACGGAAATTCCTCAATTTGTATTCTGGTTACAACGTTGGCTATCTGGCATATACGGGCGAAAAGAGTTCACTAAAAAACGCGTATGTCAGTCCTGCTATTGGAATCGAGGTGTTCAAGAACAATTTCATGTTGTTCGACACCAAGATGACGTATATACTTCCATTCTCGGAAAACTTGAATCTACGAGGATTGCAGTTTGCCGCAGCGCTGAATTTTGTGTTCTAAGTTGTGAGGCTTATTGTTTCACGTACTCTCCAGATATACCTGCTGAAGACGATAACGTCAATGTGTTTTTATCTTCGGAGAATGTATAGGAAACTATAGCCACTTCGCTTCCCCCCCTTGACAAAGTGAAGGTTTTGTCATCAAACGTGTAGTTGAACACATTGTTATCACCCCACGAAACTGTGGATTCGGAGAAGGCGAAATAGTCATCCTCGTCTCTTCCGTTACCAACAACCTTGTACGTATTGCCTGCAAAAGGATTGTTTTCGTCGGTTACCACTGTGTTGTTCTCTGGTTTCGGATCATCTTTCTTGTCGTCACCGCAACTAATCATTGCGAAACACGAAGTTACGGCTAACAAAGCCATAAAAAATACGTTCTTCATTTTCGTAAAAATTAAATTAAACATCGGATACATTCACCTACAATTTTACGTAAAATCAATGAAAAACAATCTAGCTCAGTTGAAAAGTTTACTCAAATGATACTGAATTTATCTTTGATTAGGACAAAACATAAAATAGATGAAATAGACTTTCACATTAAAATCGGCAGAAAAACGTTTTATTTCAGACGAATCCTTTGCAAAAGTTTCTTATGTTTGTGTGAATGAAGTTTTAACGGTCAAGCGAGTATAGTTATGTTTTGGGACAAAGTGGCTTTTGCTTACGATTTTTTTGAAAACACGTACAACGGAAAGGTCTATGCCAATACAGGGAAAAAGGTGGCAGAGCAAATAGAATCCGAAGATGAAGTATTGGAATGCGCATGCGGAACGGGTGCCATTAGTATTTTTATAGCGCCAAAGTGCAAACATTTGACGGCTACAGACTTTTCCCAAAAAATGCTAAAGAAGACGGTTACAAAGTTGCAGCAATTCAATAATGTAGAAATCAAATCTTTGGATATGACACAAATTGATTATTCCGACAATAGTTTCGACAAGGTAGTGGCAGGAAACGTGATTCATTTGTTGGACAATCCTATTGCGGTTATTTCGGAACTTGTTCGTGTTTGCAAGCCGAACGGAAAAGTTGTGATTCCTACATACATAAACATTTACGACAACGGCAAGGAAAGTTTTTTGGTCAAGATTTTTGAAAAAGCAGGGGCAAATTTCAAAAAACAATTCAATTTGGACTCGTACAAAGCTTTCTTTAAAAATGCAGGATACGAGCATGTAGAATATCACGTGGTTGATGGCAAAATTCCATGTGCTATTGCTGTGATCACAAAAT
>JAEEQV010000227.1:0-4217 GCA_016285445.1 Bacteroidales bacterium | reverse complement strand
ACTGCAAAATCTGGGAGATTTTCAAGAGTCGGTTCGCGTCAATGGTTTTGCAACGATAGATTTTATAGATATTGGAGCGGTCACAGTTTAATTGCTTCGCAAGCCAAACTGCCCGTCTGCCCTGTTCGTCCATCTTTTGCTTTATAAGTTTCCCTATATGAACCTCTATTGCCATGTCTTTTAATTCATCCATACAAAGTAGCATATATATTTTGTACCAGCAATGACTCATTTTGACTCATTTTCTTGTACGGAAGGGCAATAAAAAAGCGCGAACCCAACAATTCCGCTTCTACGAGGTGTTTGGTCAAACCTGATGTGGACAGAATGTACTGAGTCCACGCATACGCGTGGCATCGGACTTATCTCTTACCACACCACTTAAGCGACCAAACTTTCGCAGAATAAAGAAATAAAGCCAAAATGCTTCCTATTTATTTGTCCAAATATAAAGAAAAAAAAAGAATTTAGCTTCTTATGCCTCATTTTGTGGAAAATCTTTCCTAATCGGCAAGCAATGTTACTTCGGTCAAACCACCTGATTTTCCAAGTACATACGAAACAGGGGCGCCATCTCCATAACGCAATTTATCAAGATAAAGCGGATGATTTTTTATAAAATAGGCACAGGTAAACGTGCCACCAACTTTCAGTTTGGAATTGTGTGATTCTATCACCTCGAATAACAAATTTCCAAGAAACTTGACAATAACCATACGATTTGGCAACCATGCTAAACGAATCGTGGCACCCACAGGCAAATCTTCAGTCCTGATAGTACTATTGGTTATGTATTCCGACGTGGGTTTCTGGCTTTGAGACAAATGTTTTACAAAATCGGCATAGCCCGCATATTCTATACATTGAGCCAGAATGTCCAAGGATGAACGATGTGCTTTCCCTGTATCCTTATAGTAGCCCCAAATACGTTTCAATGTTGATGAACTCAACTGAATATGCGTTTTGTCCCAAATTTTCATTGATAACGCATCAAAATCATTGGGACCGCTCATCGGTTTGCCTGCCCATTGTTCAATGGCTGTACATAATTCTATCAGTTCGGGGGATTTATTCATAGTTTTTAAATTAGTTAATGGTTTTCAATAGCATATTGATTGAGTCTGATTGTTTTTGATACTCCTCGTCGGAAATGACATTATCTCTTTTTTGTTGCCCCAACTTTTCCAACTCATGATAGAGCGAAGGCAAGGTCATCTGTTTTTGGTTGGCAAGTGTAGTTTCATTAGCACAATAGATTCCTTTTGAAAGTTCGAAGGCACGCTCGCTGTTGTTAAAATGTACTCTAAACGAGTTGGCAAGAGATTCAGTCTTTGACTGGCAATAAACAAATCCCTTCTGCGCTTCCTCACGCCACGTAAAACAATGCTTGTTCAGACTGTCAATATGGTTGTCCCAGGCCGTTTTTGCCTGTATCTTGTACTGCGACAACAACACACGTTCTTCCTCAGTCAAAGTCGTATCGGCAAGTGTCAGATGTATTTCTGCTACTTGTTTCGGTTTTTCATAGGCAGATTGTTGTTCCGTTACAGGTATCTCTTTTATAATAGTTTCGCTTTGTATCAAAGTGTCATGTATGATTACAGGATCTTCACCTGCCTGGTTTTTCATAAGCACGAACAATAATCCTATCACAAGACACAAAAACAGTAATCCATATATTACAGGTGAAAAGTTTTTCCCTTTCAAAGCCTTTCGTACTGCGGCAATGTTAGCAGGACGCTGTTCCTTTTCTTGTCTTGTACAACATGCAATAACCCTACGAATACGAATACCGGGCTTGGGGAACAAGTCTTTCAACAACTGTCCAACGGCAAATACGTCGGCTCGCTCGTCAATGGCGACATCGGGCACAAACTGTTCCGGAGCGGAATAATGTCGGGTTCCCGCCGGTTGTTTCAGTATTGCCGAGGTGTCACTATCAGATAAGCCGAAATCTATGATTTTTAGATGGTTACCATTGCGGGTAACCAACAGATTTTGAGGTTTTAAGTCCCGATGAACCACACCCGAGGCATGCACATACTCCAATGCCGAAAGCAATTCCTCTACAATTTGTTCACGACATTGCTGGTCGGGATTCGTTTTCAGAAATTCATCCAACGAAACGCCTTCAACATATTCCATTATAATGCACTTGCCATACGGACTAACTTCGTCAAAGTCATAGTATCGCACAATATTGGAATGTTGCAGCCCGACACCAAGTTCAAATTCTTTGGTCTGTAGTGCAGCATAAAAGTCGTTATCTGCAACTTCTGGCTTGACACCTTTGAGCAGAAACCAACGTCCGAATCGCTTTGCCTTAACCAACAGGTTATGCCCCGAAGATGGCAACTCTTCAAAATCGGTGAATCGTCGCTCCGACAAATTTACCGAGGAAGGAATTATCCCCGAAGAAGAAATATATGAATTTTCGTCGTTCACAAATTAAGGTTTAAGAAACATTTCCGAAGAAAACTCGGTAAAGTTTTTTGTAAAAGTAGAAAAAAAACGAATAGTTCGGGCATAAAATAAAAAATCCGTTCCAAGCAGTGCCTGAAACGGATTTTAAAGTTAAAACCTTGTATATTATCCCAAGAATGTAATCAATACACCTGCAGCAACTGCGGAGCCAATCACACCCGAAACGTTGCTCGACATACAATATTGAAGCACGTGGTTTTGTGGGTCGTATTTCGTAGAAATTTCGTTAGCCACACGAGAAGCCATTGGCACAGCACTCAAACCTGTTGCACCGCAAAGTGGGTTGATTTTTTTCTTTGCGAACAAGTTGAACAACTTAACAAGCATCACACCACTTGCAATCGACAATGCAAATGCGAAGAAACCACCTACAACGATACCGATAGTCTTCAAGTTCAAGAACACATCTGCAGTCATTGTTGCACCAACGCACAAGCCCAAGATGATGGTTGCAGGGTTCATGATGTAATCCGTTGCAGCCGTCGTCAAACGTTGTGTATCGGAACCGATTTCCTTCAACAAGTTACCCAACAGCAACATTCCCAAAAGTGGACCAGCCGATGGGACAAGAATGATAACGATTGTACCCAACACTATCGGGAAGATGATTTTCACCGCACGCAAATTTTTGATTGTGTATTTTGGAGGGAACAATTTGTCTTGTTGCTTCATGTTGATTTTCAATTCCTTTTCTGAGCATGTCAATTTCACAACCAGAGGAATAATCACTGGTACCAACGCCATGTACGAATATGCTGCAATAGCGATAGGACCAAGCAAATGCGGAGCCAATTTGATAGTAGTGAAGATGGCTGTAGGTCCGTCGGCACCACCGATGATAGCCAAAGAAGCAGCTTCCTTAATCGTGAATGCACCCGAAGCCATTGCAATCAACAATACGGCGAAAATTCCAAACTGAGCTGCACCACCGAACAATGCCAATTTCAAGTTACGAAGCATTGGACCGAAATCGGTCATTGCACCAACGCCCATAAAGATAAGCGGAGGAAGCAAACCAGTCTTAATCAATGCATAGTACAAGAAGTTCAAAATTCCGTATTCATGGGCAATTTCGAACAAGTTCATATACATCATACGACCCTCGTCGTCAAGTCCCAACTCAATTTTATCGCCTGCCACAATCCCCAAATCCGCACCTGGAAGGTTTGCCAACAACACACCAAAACCGATTGGAATCAACAATAGCGGTTCATATTTCTTTACTATACCAAGATATAGCAAAACGAACGAGATGAGCAACATAAGCAGATAGCCGGGATTTTCAACAAACGCCCCGATTGCCGTCATCTCATATAATTTCTCGAATAATCCGTCGAACATTTTTCTATACTTTATTAAAAATTAGGCAGCAGGAAAATCCTGCTGTCTATTGTGAATTACTGAATTTTCATCAAAACATCATCTTCATCAACATCGTCGCCCGAGTTGCGGCAAATTTCAACAACCTTACCAGAAGCAGGAGCTGCTACTGCGTTGAATACTTTCATTGCCTCAATGTAACCAACAATGTCACCTTCCTTAACCATATCACCTACGGCAACAGCTTTGGCAGAAGAATCTTTTGTCTTGAAGAATTTACCAGAAATAGGAGCAACTACATCGGTTGCATTGCCAGAAACTGGTGCTGATGGAGCAGCAGCGGCTGCAGCTTTCGGAGCATCAGCTTTTGGCGCGTCGTAGCTAACTGTTACAGCAAATTTCTCACCATTTAC
>JAEEQV010000226.1:0-4218 GCA_016285445.1 Bacteroidales bacterium | reverse complement strand
GCACAACCCGATAGTTTTGTTGCAATTTTAGAAAAATATCATCCAAATCAGTCAAATCGTCCCATAATGCAACCACTTCCTTTGAAGCCCTGTTGAAATCTATAAGTATGTATGATTCATATTCCTGTTTAGCGAATAATTCCACAATGGTTGACTTGCCAACACGACGTGCTCCCTCCACTAAAATTGCAGTGCGTCCATTCTTAGTGTTCTTCCAATCAAGTAGTTGCTGATAGATTTTTCGTGGAAAAACTCGTTCCATATTTGTTATTTTTATTGGTACAAATATATGAATTTGCACTATCCCCACAATTTATTTCGATAAAAATTGCACTATCCCCATAGTTTTTATATAAAAATATTACCATATCCCCATTTTTTATGCGCGAAAATGGCAAATCTTTGCTTTCTTATCTTTGTTTATCTCCCTTAAAAGTCTTATATTCGCAGTGATACAATTGATGGTTACGTTTATTTGCCAAAAGTCTGTACCACATTTGTACCACTAATAAAGTAATTTATTGAAAATCAACGTGTACTACTTTTTGCGTGGGCAAGTAGATTCCCCTAAACTATTCTCGCAATGTGTATAGGGGGCTAATCTGCTGGTTTGAGGGGGCGATTTTTAGTTAGGAGTTAAAGGTTTTGTTGGTGGATTAACGATGTGGTTAGCCCCCGAAAAAAACGGAGAAAAAGACCTCCAACTATCTTTTTCGGAGTTTAAGCAGATTGGCCGTGCGTGGGGAAAATTGCGGGAAATAACTTTTTGATACTATTATTCCCAGTCGTCGGTTCTAAACGGATATGCAGGTAAAAAACCTCCTCCATATAATGTTCCGTGTGCAAAATCTTTGAAACAATATCGTACGGCAACTGGTTTTGAAACTTTTTTGCTACTTACCACCACATGGTTTGTCTGCCAACGCAACCAAACGCTGTCGGCTTGATAGAAAACGTGGTCGTCGCCAGCAATTTCAAATCCTTCAATCATATAGTTGGAACAGATTCCCATTTGCAAATTGTCAAACCCGACAAATGCCTGGTTACCTTCGATAATCAATTCCTTGTAAGTAGGTCCAGTGTACATAAACATATCTTTACCGTATGTACGATTAAGAGCCAACCAAGCAAGACGTTGGCCAACTGGCTTTTTTTGACGTGGATGAATGTTATACATCTCTTGTGGAAGAACAAGGTCGCATGTGCTCACAAGTCCCGAATTTTCAATTTCTTGCGATAACTTAAATTGCATCTCTCTAAGATAGGCCGCAGCATTTTCTTCGCCATATTTATACGGTGCAATTTCTACCATATAAAACGGAATGTTTCCAAGCGAAATTTCAGAACGCCAGAGTTTTACCATATCTTTCATCAAAGGTATAAAGTTGGGACGACCAACATTGCTTTCGCCTTGATACCAAATAATTCCTTTATACGTATAGTTTCTAATCGGATGAAACATTGCATTATAAGGCAAGAGAATTTTTTCATATTCCCATTCCACATTATCTATATCTTCCTTTTTAGTACTAAAACCGTGCGCTTCAAGTAGTTGTTTGCTCATCCACGATTCTACACGAGTACCTCCATACGCTGCCGAAACTATTCCAACAGGTACGCCTAATGCGTGAGAAAGGTTTTTGGCAAAATGCCACGCTACAGCAGAATACTCTGTGGCAACCTGAGCAGATGGTATTGTCCATTGTGCGTCAATGTCTTCTTCTAATTGGTAGGAATGTCGCAACGGAACGGTAAAAAATCTAACATTGTTTTGTTCGCGAGCCGAAAATGCAATTTCTTCAAAACCATCTTCCACACAACTGCCAGGAAACCCTTTAAGGGGCATTTGCATGTTAGATTGCCCCGATGCCAACCAAACTTCTCCAATTAGTATATTGGATAGCGTAACAGATTTTTTATCAGACAAATCTTTAAATACAATGGTTTGGGCTTCAAAAGAAGCGTTGGGGGTTGGTAGTTCGCAGAAAAACTTTCCGTCTTTGTCCGCAACAGTTGAGATTTTGGTATTGCTCCACGATAATGAAATTTCAATTTTTGCGTTTTGGGTTGCAGTACCCCAAACCCTTGCATTAGAGTTTTGTTGCAACACCATATTAGAACCAATAATATTGGGGAGAATCACTTCTGCATTGCCAACAAATGCAGTAAAAATCAGTGAAATAATTATGCAAAGAATATTTTTCATTTTTAACTGTTTTGCCACAAATTTAATTCTGTAAATTAAATAATCCAAACCCATTATTGAATAATTTGTAATGAAAAAGGCTCGTCGGATGGCGAGCCTTTCTTGTGGAGAGTGTTCTCCTATATATAGAAATTGTACAATTGGAGCGTTAGCGGTAACCGATGAGTTTTCGGTAGGCGTTCGGATACCAGTCGGCGGTGGTGATGGTGAAATTGTATGCCGTGGCCGAACAGTCGGCATCTTGGATTTTGACTCTGATGCGTCCGCCTTGCATCCTACGAGGACTGGAAAGAACTGTATCAAGGAATAAAGAACTATATTCACTTTTACAATGCCTGTCGCCCCCATCAGAGTCTTGATTTCAAGTGTCCCGATGAAATATTTTATTCTAAATATGTGGCTTAAGGAATTTGTATATATTTGTAAGAACTTATATAGTCCGAAAAAAGTAAAAAGACTGCATTGCTAGCAAAGAATTTTTCTCTCAACTCTCCACTCTCGTCTCTCAACTCTTGTCTCTCAACTCTTATCACATTTCGATGATATTCAACATCTTACGCGTTGCTTTTATTGCCGCAGATGTCTGGTCTAAATCCAAGCCTCGTGTTTTGAAAGAACGTGTGCCGTCGTTCCAGGTGATAACGGTTTCCACCAAGGCATCGGTTTTTCCGCCGGGAGGAATGGTAACCACATAATCTTCGAGTTTCGGGATTGCAACCTTACGTTGGTCGTAGATTTTATGCAAAGCCTTCATAAACGCGTCGTACTGACCGTCACCCGACGAAGTTTGTTCGTAACGAACGCCGTCGATTTTTAGGCTGATGGTTGCCACGGGCTTCATTCCCAATACGTTACAGACGTAGTAGTTCTCAATTTCAACTTTTTCTTCTATTTTCTTGTTGTCCAAATATTCACGGGCAATGTAGTACAAATCCTCGGTTGTGATTGATTCTTTTCGGTCGCCGAGTTCCACCACGTGGGCTGTAATGAGTGCCTTTGTTTCCGCATCGAGTTCCAATCCGAGTTCTTCAAGATTTTTCTCGATATTCGCTTTCCCCGATGTTTTTCCGAGTGCATATTTACGGACACGTCCGAAGCGTTCAGGCATCAATTCGTTGCAGTACAGATTACCTTTTTTGTCGCCGTCGGCATGTACGCCTGCCGTTTGCGTGAACACATTTTCGCCGATAATCGGCATGTTCGATGCCACGCGTATGCCCGAAATTGTTTCCACAATCTTACTGATTTTGTTCAGCGTGATTTCCTGCACAGTCGTTTCCATGTGCAAATGGTCGTGAATGCACGGCACAATAGTCGAAAGAGCCGTATTTCCGGCACGTTCGCCAAGTCCGTTCACCGAGGTATGAATGCCGTTGAAACCAGCAGTGAGCGCAGCCGTAGAGTTGGCCACCGCTAAACCGTAATCGTAGTGTCCGTGAAAATCGAAATGAAGATTTGGATAGCGTTCGCGGATTTGTTTACAATATTTGTATGTTTCCTTTGGATATAAAATGCCGAGCGTGTCGGGTAACATGAATCGTTTGATTGATGTATTTTGCAGATTGTCAAGCATATAAAATACATAGTCCTGCGAATTCCGCATTCCGTTCGACCAATCTTCCAAATACACGTTCACGCTGATGCCAAGACTTTCTGCGTATGCAAGATTTTCCTTTATGTCGGCAATGTGTTCGTCGGGAGTTTTACGTAACTGCCCTTCGAGCTGCCGCAAAGAGCCTTTGCACAGCAGGTTGATGTATTTCCCGCCCGCATTGTTCACCCAGTCTATGGAAATATGCTTGTCGAGAAAACCGAGAATTTCGATTTTGTCAAGAAAATCAGATTCTTTCGCCCATTGAATAATTTTCGAAGCGCATTCAAATTCGCCTTTCGACACCCGTGCCGAGGCTATTTCAATTCGGTTGACCTTAACTTCGGTCAACAAATGCTTCGCTATGGAAAGTTTCTCCTTGTCGGTGAACGCCACGCCGTTGGTCTGTTCGCCATCGCGG
>JAEEQV010000225.1:0-4227 GCA_016285445.1 Bacteroidales bacterium | reverse complement strand
TATTCATCGGCAAACATACATAAAAAAAGTTTTTACCTACCAAATTAATAGGTTTATTTTTTCAAAAATCGGTTTTAAGACTTACAAAAAGTAAGTGTAAAAACGTATTAAAAAATTCCCCCCTCTTTTTTCCGTTATTCCTGCGATTTTTGTAATATTGTGGAATTAAATTGATGAATACTATGGCTCGAAAAAACGAACAATATAAAAAAGGCTCTGCTTCGGAATTATCATCCGACATCCTTTCTGTTTTTAGAAAATCTCCCAAACGTCCGTTAAACTGCAAACAAGTTGCAACGCAACTGGGTTTGAACAACAAGGACGGCCTGCCTATGGTACAGAAACACCTTGATTTGCTTGAAGAAAAAGGTGAATTGCAGGAATGTCAGAAAGGGAAATATCGACTGAAAAATCAAAACGGTACGGTTACCGGACGTGTGGACATGACTCCCTACGGAACCGCATACGTCGTAAGTCCACAACTAGAAGAGGATGTGTTTATTGCATCTCCTAACTTAAACCACGCACTGAACAACGATTTGGTGAAAGTCGCATTGTTCGCCAACCACGGACGACGTTCCCGTTTGGAAGGCGAAGTGGTTGAAATTGTTGAAGAAGGACGACGGGAATTTGTCGGCATAATCGAGCGTAATTCTAAATACGCCTTCGTGATTGTTGACAAACGTTACATCCCCTACGACATTTTCGTGGCCAACGATGACGCAATGAATGCGAAAAACGGTCAAAAAGTTGTGGTTCAAATAGTTGAATGGCCTAAAAAAGCAAAAAATCCTATCGGAAAAGTTGTGAAAGTTTTGGGTGACGTTGGAAACAACGAGACCGAAATGCACGCCATTCTTGAAGAATTTGACTTACCATATCACTTCACAAAGGAACTTGAAGACGAGGCAAATGCCCTACCCGATGAAATTCCAGCACAAGAAATCCGTCAACGAAGGGATTTCCGCGATGTGACCACGTTCACCATCGACCCAGCCGACGCGAAGGATTTTGACGATGCGTTGTCGATTGAATTTCTTGAGGACGAAACATACCAAATCGGCGTGCATATTGCCGACGTAACATATTATGTCCGCCCTGGCACAAAGTTGGAGGAAGAAGCCCAGAAACGCGCCACTTCGGTATATTTGGTCGACCGCGTGGTACCAATGTTGCCCGAAAAACTGTCGAACAACGTTTGCTCGCTCCGTCCCAACGAAGACAAACTCACATTTTCGGCCGTTTTCACACTCGACAAAGACGCAAATGTGCTGAAAGAATGGTTTGGAAGAACAGTAATCCGCTCTAATAGAAGATTTTCGTACGAAGAAGCACAACAAGTGATTGAAACCCACGAAGGCGATTTGGTTAAAGAAATAACCACGATGGACGCATTGGCGAAAATCCTACGTGCAAAACGCTACGAAAAAGGTGCTATCTCGTTCGACCGCAAGGAAGTGAAATTTAAACTTGACAAGAACGGAAGGCCTACTGGCGTATATTTCAAGGAATCGAAAGACGCGAACAAACTCATTGAGGAATTTATGCTGCTTGCCAACAAAAAAGTGGCCGAATACGTGGGAAAACGCTCTTCCGCACCGACGTTCGTCTACCGTGTGCACGACAAACCAGACGACATGAAATTGCGTGATTTCTCAAATTTCTTGAAGAAATTCGGATATAAAATCAACACTTCGGGAGGTATAAATACCTCAAAATCAATCAATAAGTTACTTACCGACTTGAAAGGCAAAACTGAATGTGATATTTTTGCAGGATTGGCGGTACGTTCTATGGCGAAGGCAATCTACACCACCGAAAACATTGGTCACTACGGATTGGCGTTCGATTTCTACTGTCACTTCACCTCGCCTATCCGCCGTTACCCCGATATGATGGTTCACCGTCTGCTCGATCGTTATCTTAAGAAAAAACCGAGCGCCTCGCAGGAAGAATTCGAAGAATACTGCAAACATTCGTCGTCGCGCGAGCAGTTGGCGGCAAACGCCGAACGAGCTTCTATCAAGTACAAGCAAGTTGAATGGATGAAAGACCACGTGGGCGAAATTTTTGATGGAACAATCACAAGCATTACCGAATGGGGCTTCTATGTGGAATTGGACGGCAATCTGTGCGAAGGAATGGTGTCGCTCCGCGATTTGAGCGACGACATGTATTCATTCGACGAACGAAATTACTGGCTGCGAGGACGTTACACTGGAAACGAATTCACCTTGGGCGACAGAGTCACCATAAAAATTGCCCGTGCCGATTTAATCAAGCGTCAGCTGGATTATGTATTGATTACCGACGAACAAGAGAACGAGAAAGAAAAGGAGGAATAGAAATCCTTTCCTTTTACACTTTTTTCAACGTTTTTTTTTTTTTCACAATAAACAAGACAAAGAAAATCTTTTATTATCTTTGCCAATACAAGTAAATAAACAATGGATAACAGACAACAAATAATACAAACGGTACAAGAACTCTCGTCACCCGAGTCGTACAATTTGGTGTATCACAAATCGAACGGTGACGTGCCTATGCCGTCGGTCAACGCATTGGCTAAAATAGTGGAAACGATACAAGAAATCATTTTCCCCGGCTATTTCGGTCGTGACGTGGTGTGCCATGACACAATCAGTTTTTACACCGGCGTAAATGTTGACAAACTTTTTGCGATGCTTTCGCAACAAATCCAACGAGGACTATTGTTCGACTGCAATGAATGTAAAGATCTGACGAAAGAAAAAGCTGCTCAAATGGCAGAAGACATTGCCGTGGCGTTCATTAAACGTCTGCCCTACATTCGTCACATGCTTTCGCTCGACATTCAGGCGGCGTACAACGGCGACCCTGCGGCAAAATCATTCGGCGAAATCATTTTCTGTTATCCTGTAATAAAAACCTTGCTTCATTACCGCACGGCACACGAACTGCTGTTGCTCAACGTACCGCTGATTCCACGAATCATCACGGAAATGGCACATTCCCTTACGGGAATCGACATCCACCCTGCCGCACAAATCGGCGAATATTTCACCATTGACCACGGCACAGGCGTTGTGATTGGAGCAACCTGTATTATTGGTAACCATGTGCAACTGTATCAAGGTGTTACGCTTGGTGCGAAAAATTTTCCACTCGATGAGAATGGCAATCCTATCAAAGGCATTCCGCGCCACCCGATTGTAGAGGACGATGTGATTATCTACTCAAATGCGACATTGTTAGGTAGAATCACCATAGGCAAAGGAGCCGTTATCGGTGCAAACGTATGGGTTACACACGACGTTGAGGCAAATGCAAAAGTGCTCTATACGAAATAACAACGATTTTGCGCAATCGGTACTGTCTGCCCCATTGGGACAAACACATTTGTTTTTCCTTGGACAAGCAGGTTTTATAGTAAAGACAGCGACTGGAAAATACATCGGCTACGACATGTATTTGTCGGATTGCGTATATCGTTTGGAAGGGAAAGACGGTCTGCAACGATTGTTGCCACAAATTCTTGATACACAATGCATTCCGTTCGATTATATTATTGCCTCACACGGACATCGCGACCATTTTGACGAAGATGCCCTACCCGAACTTATGCATCACACAAACGCACGACTTTTCACAACTCCATCGTGCGAAAACGACGTTGAACGCTTACAGATAGACAAATCCCGCTGTACATTCGTTACCGTATGCGACAAAATTGAAACTGACGGGATTTCGTTCTATTTCGTTCCCTGCGACCACGGCGACGGTGCTCCCGACGCCGTAGGACTAGTACTTGGCGTTGATGGAAAAAAATTATATTTTACCGGCGACACCAGCCTCCGACTTGATATGGCAGACTATTTCCGTGCATTGGGACAATTCGACGTTATGATTGCACCCATAAACGGAGCGTGGGGAAATCTCAATGAAAAGGAATGTGGGGAACTCGCACGAGCATTAAGGCCCAAACAGACTATCCCCTGTCACTATGGAATGTTTGCCATGCACGGCGGCAATCCCGCATTATTTGCCGAAATAATGACAGAACAACATCCCGATGTACCATTTATAATAGTAAAACAAGGAGAGTCAATAACATTATAACCGATAGATACACCGCCATAAAATAATGACTATCAATGTTATATTGAATTTTCTTTAAAATTTCTTTGGAAAATCATAACACGTAAAAAAAAAGAGTATATTTGCACCGTGATTTTCACAAGGCTCCGT
>JAEEQV010000224.1:0-4235 GCA_016285445.1 Bacteroidales bacterium | reverse complement strand
ACGGACTCAACTACCCATTAATAACTATATTTACAAAAATTATTGAGTAGTAAAAAAATAAACGTTTATGAATCTCAAATTGCAAATCTCAAAAGTTCTTCATTTCTCTGACACTTTTTTCCGTTTTCCTGTCACAACCATTTTCACTGCTATTCTGACTCTTTTTTGTTATATTTTGCTCTTTACAAGTAATATATCTTCTATCCATATTTATTCCATTCATTTTTTAGTTTTCAGTGTAATTATTTCTTTGTTTTTTGAATTGTGGAAAGAAGAGCAAACCAAAAACGCTCAAAATTTACTCTGGATTATTACAGAAATATTGGTTTTGGTTGATACAATATACTTGTCTAACAAGACCATTCCCGAGCCATACGAAATGACCGGGAGACTGGCCGTTTTCATTTCTTTTCTTGTAGGAATCGTCATACTGCCATTTCTAAAAGAGAAAAACGACATACAAATGTGGAATTTCTGCCAGGAACTAAGTCGCAGCGCGAGCGTTGCAGTCATAAGTGCAATGGTTTGTATCGGGGCAATCGCATTGTTGCTTTTTGGCATAGAAACGTTGTTTTCTGTTGAGATAGATGGAAAATCATATCTTTTTGTAATCATTCCGTTTGGCACATTCATACCTGTTTCGTTTTTTCTCAATGGTATCCCGTTGAATGAGGGCAAACACAACGACAATATGCCTGCAATAAACCCACGAGTTATTCGCTACCTGTTTTTTCCATTGCTATTTTGTTATTTCATTGTTTTGTATCTGTATTTGTTCAAAATACTATGGACATGGGAATTGCCTCGAGGAATGGTTTCCATAATGGTTTCTATAATGATGTTGGGATTCATTTTCGTAGAAATCCTCATATATCCCATTTTTCAACAAGATAACTACACGAAAGAAAAGAAAATTATAAATCTTATTCCTTGGCTCACAATACCGTTATTGCTTTTAATGTCGGTTGGCATAATTCGTCGAATATCCGACTACGGAATCACACCGCGACGATTGTATCTGCTCCTTGTCAATATTTGGTTTTACGTCGTTTGCATATATGTTATAATAAAAAAATCTCGACGAATCATATTTATACCCGTTTCATTCTGCATATTGTTTTTATTGTCCTCCGCCCAACCGTTCAATTTCTCGTCGCTCACAAAGTGTGTACTGGAACAGCAGATTGAATCGGTAATAAAAAGTTATCCGCCCGAATCATTACCTATGAGTTATGTGGATTTTAAGAAATGGTCGAGTTCGTTGCCCTTAAACGATGTAAAGACACTGAAAAATCGCATAGTCTATCTGGAAGAACATTATGGCGGCGAAAGCGCAACAAAAAAATGGATTTCGTTCAAGACGGATTATTGGAGTTTCATGGAGCCCAGAATAATAGATGACGCCGAAATGTGGTGGATAGAACATGAACAAAGAGAAAAAAAATATCAACGTGGATATTGGGATGTTATAAAAATTCCCCAAGGTTACACAAAAATGGAGCGGTTTGATACCGAAGGTGATTATCTTGCATACTATTGCGTTAGAAATCATAATGGTAGAATGGACACAATATATACAACCAACAATTCGTCAAAAATATTCTACCCTAACGAAAAGAATCAGTTTGTTCTCTCGTTCCGCAATCACGAATTTGTTATTGATACGGCTGATTTTGACAAGAAGGAATTAGTTCTAAAATCAACAAATTCGGAAGTAATATTCGTTCCAATGACCATAACCGTTCGTGATTACACAAACCAATCAGCAGACAAGATATATGCCTGGGGGTATTTGTTTTCTAAATAATCCTCTTAATTCTTCTGATTTGCAAAGGTCATTGCCTTTTCAATTCCCATGGTGAGGAACGTATAAATTGCAGAGGTTGATTTTTCGGTAATGGACGGAATCTGTGTCTTTTCGTCGTCTGTCCACTTGCCAAGCACGAAATCTATCTGCTGGCCTTTGGCAAAATTGTTGCCCACACCAAAACGCATACGCGGATACGCATCGGAACCGAGCAGTTCCTGTATGTTTTTCAGCCCGTTGTGACCGCCAGCACTGCCCTTTCCCTTCATACGCAAGGTTCCAAACGGCAATGCGAGGTCGTCAACCAGCACAAGCACGTTTTCAATGGCGATTTTTTCCTTCTGCATCCAATAATGTACCGCCTTACCCGACAAATTCATATAGGTGCTCGGTTTTATCATCACCAACTGACGGCCTTTGTAGCTCGCATACGCCACGCTCGCATATCGGTCAACGGCAAAAGTAGCATTGAGCGACTTTGCCAATGCGTCAATCATCTCAAAACCAATGTTGTGGCGCGTGTCAACATACTCGTCGCCAATATTTCCAAGACCTACTATCAGATATTTCATTGCGGAACGTTTTACAATACTTTATGATATAAAAAATCCGTCATTGGAAAACCAACGACGGATTTGAACTTACTGTCTAATCTGGTTATTTACCTTGTTGGTTGCTCTCGCGAGTTGCCAAAACAGAACAAACAACCGATGATTTAGGTTCTTCAATTGTCAAGCCGTCGAACGAAAGGGCTGCCAATTTGATTGACTGACCTAAACCAAGCGAAGTGATGTCGATTTCCAATTCTGCTGGTAAATCTTTCAACAAACCAGAAACGCGCATCTTACGCATTTTAACTTTCAACTTACCACCAAGTTTCACACCTTCTGCGTGACCAGTGATTTTGATTGGCAATTTCACTGCAAATGGCTTATCGTCAGAAACTTCCAAGAAATCAACGTGAAGAACGTTGTCGGTTACCGGGTGGAATTGTATTTCCTTTACGATTGCTTTGTGAACTTTGCCGTCAAGGTTCAAGTTTACCACATACACGTTTGGAGTGATGAACACTTTGTCGAATGCTTTTGCCTCAACAGTAAAATTTGTGTTCTCGCCTGCTCCGTACAATACACATGGAATCAAACCTGCTTCACGTAAATGTTTTGATTCTTTTTTACCAAGATTGGTTCTTGATTGACCTGCTAAATCTATTGTTAACATATTACCTAATTTTTGTGCTACTTATGTCTGAGACATCCATCACACGGGTTAATATTTATTTTTTCGGGTGCAAAGATACATTTTTTTATAATACTGCAATGATTGCCAACGATTTTCTACAAAAAAAGCTACGGGACACCCCATAGCTTTGTGGAGCTGCGGAGATTCGAACTCCGGTCCGGACAAGTACCGAAAATGCTTTCTACATGCTTATTCCGTTATTGATTGTCGGGTAGCAACTGAGAACGAAAACCCTATTGATACCGTATCCTGAATAAATCTCGGAGAAACGCACAGGAGTTGTTTTTCCTATTCCTTATTTACAGCACCGCAGACTCAGACGACTAAGGACGTGCCTTCTGTGCGATGTCTCGCCGCTATTCCTTGAATAGCGTAAAGCCAATCTACTATACTTCGATTAGGCAGCAAGAGCAAAGTTTTCTTCGCCAGTTATTGTTTTGGAGTGTGGTTGTGCGGGACAAACCCCATCGCCCGACATGCTTACATTCCCTGTAAACTCCCCGTCAAATCCAGTCAACCCCAAGAAATGTTTTGCAAAGATACGGCAATAATACCCTTTTGTCAAGGGTTATATGAAAGAAAATAGTTTTTTCTTTGCAGACCGACTATGTTGTTTTAGCAATGCGGTCTATATCCTTCCCCAAAAAATTGAAGAAATTTTAGGGCTAATAACCAATATATCTCAAGTTTGAAAATGTATCTAATTTGAAGTTTGGATCTTTTTGGCAGATGCCATGATAAATATCTATTATTAACGGGAAAAAATCTTTTCTGGTATCGTCTAAAAATTGGTCTATTTTGCCCAGTAAAAGTTTTATAGCATTCGATTCATCTTCTGTCATACAATTTAGGAATTCAATAACGTTAGATTTAGAATATGGTTTCACACCATTCTTTGAATAAATTCGAAAAATACGATATACGCAATCCTCATATGAACGTGCATTTTCTAATGGTTGAGATATGATGTTTTTAATTTCTTGTTTTAGTTTTTCGTTTATTGGTTTCTTTTCAGCGATTACTTTTTGTACTTCTTCAAATTCTATTTGTCTTTGTTTTTCTTTTTCTATTTTTCTTTGTCGTTCTTGTTCTTTTTTTTGTTTTTCTTCTTCTAATTTTCTTTGTCGTTCTTGTTCTTTTTTTTGTGCTTCTTCTTTTTTTTTTTTCCTTTGTCTTTTTTTTTTTT
>JAEEQV010000223.1:0-4269 GCA_016285445.1 Bacteroidales bacterium | reverse complement strand
CATTCTTCGCGATATGGCGAATACAATGCGAAAAACATGCTTGCCGCGGCAACGGTGGGAACGTATTTTGGCGTTTCGGCTGACCAAATAAAGACGGCAATTGAAGGATATGTGCCGTCGAACAATCGTTCGCAGACAAAGAAAACCGAGAAAAACACCTTGATTTTGGATGCTTACAATGCAAATCCTACAAGTATGCGTGCTTCGTTGGAGACGTTTGTGGGAATGAATGCGCAGAATAAATGTGTCATTTTGGGCGAGATGTTTGAATTGGGTGAAGCGTCAGAGAAAGAACATATCGGCATTTTGGAGATATTGAAAGGTTCTCATATCCAATCCATCAATTTGGTGGGAAAATGGCCTCACATTGATGGCGTGAATGCTCATTATTATGCCACTTCGGAAGAATTGAAGCAACAATTGCTTGCGCAACCCATCACCAATGCCACAATTTTGGTGAAAGGTTCCCGTGGAGTAAAATTGGAAGTTGTTGTTGACGCTCTGTAACTTACACAGCCACATCACCCTTAATATGCGGGTGTGGATTGTAGTTTAGGATTTCAATGTCTTCGTATTTGAAGTCAAACAAATCGGTAACATTCGGATTGAGTTTCAATGTAGGCAATTCTCGTGGTTCACGGGTAAGTTGCAATTTACATTGGTCAATGTGATTTTTGTAGATATGCACATCACCAAACGAGTGAATAAATTCGCCCACCTGTAATCCGCAAACTTGTGCTATCATGTGCGTGAGTAAAGCGTACGACGCGATGTTGAACGGAACACCGAGGAATAAGTCGGCACTGCGTTGGTAGAGTTGGCACGACAGTTTTCCGTTTGCCACGTAAAATTGAAACAGCGTGTGACATGGCGGTAACGCCATATTGTCAACCATTGCGGCGTTCCATGAACTCAAAATCAGTCGTCGGGAATTCGGATTTGTCTTTATTTGTTGTACAAGATTTGCGATTTGGTCAACCTCGCCACCGTCGTATGTAGGCCAGTGACGCCACTGGTAACCGTAAACAGGCCCCAAGTCGCCGTTTTCGTCAGCCCATTCGTCCCAAATCGTTACGTTATTGTCGTGCAGATATTTAATGTTGGTGTCGCCTTTCAAAAACCAAAGCAATTCGTGAAAAATGGCACGAGTATAGAGTTTCTTGGTCGTAAGCAACGGAAATCCCTTTTGAAGGTCAAATCGCATCTGATAACCGAAAATACTCAATGTACCCGTACCCGTACGATCTTCTTTTGAAACACCTTCGTCAAGGATTTTTTTAACCAAGTCTAAATATTGTCGCATAGCACAAAAATTTTATTTTTGCAAAAATAGAATTTAATTACGTTGGTTTCGGAGATTGGCATTTGCTTTTTTCAACAATGAAGAAATGGTTTTCAATAATCTTGTTTGTGTTGTGTTGTCAATGTTTGACGGCACAATTCTACAATGGTTATCAACAAGATTTCGGAAAAAATCGGGTGCAGTTCGATGAAAAATTCTGGTTCTTTTTTCGCCACGAAAAATTCGACATTTATTTTGACAAGAATGGTCGCAATTTGGCGGAATTTGTTGCCCAAAACGTTGATTCCAACTATGCGGAAATCGCTCGTATCCTTGAATTTGAATATTCCCGACGAATTGTTTTTGTGGTGTATAACACGTTGAGCGATTTTAGGCAAAGTAACATAGGATTTTCTACCTCGGAAGAAGATTACAACGTGGGAGGAACAACGCAAATAATTGATAATAAGGTGGTTCTCTATTTTTCGGGCGACCATGCCGATTTGATTCGTCAGATTCGGAAAGGACTTGCCGAAGTTATGATTAGTGAATTTTTGTATGGTGTTGGCTCATATAGGCGAATACTTTCAAATTCGGCGTTGGCTACCTATCCGCCTTGGTTTTTCGATGGTCTGACCGAGTATTTTTCGCAGAGTTGGTCATCGGAAAAACAAGATTATATTGTACAAAAGATTGCTGGTGGCTCGTATCGCAAGTTTTCACAATTATATGGCGACGATGCGATTGTGGTTGGACACGCATTTTGGAATTTCATGTCGGAGCAATATGGCGAGAAAACAATCTCCAACGTTTTGTATATGAGCAAACTGACTGGCGACATAGAGGCAAGTTTCCAGTACGTTATGGGCAAATCGTTTCAGACGGTTTTGGCTGAAATGGCTACATTTTACAGCGCATTGAAACAAGATAATCCTGCAGGGCAGGAGGAACAAATCGTTCCAATTCCCAAACGACTAACAAAACGAGTGATTTCCGATGTGGAACTGAACTCTGACGGCTCTAAAATGGTGTATGTAACGAACAAACAAGGGAAAACGGGTGTTTGGCTCTATGATTTTGACTCACAGAAAAATCAGAGGATATTTGCCATGGGGTCGGTTTTCGAACAAATTACGGATTATTCGAATCCCGTTGTACAATGGCACCCCACACGAAATGCACTCTTGTTTTTTTACGAGAAAAAAGGAAAACTGTGGTTGGCAATCTACAATGCCGAGACAGAGGAAATGGTGACGCGAGAGTTTCATCATTTTGAGAAAGTATTGGATTTTTCATTCTCGCAGGATGGGCTAACCTTGATTTTTTCGGGCGTTCAGGGTGGCGTAACCGATATTTTTACCTATAACATTCAAACGTTTGAATCAACGCAAATCACGAATGACAAGGCCGACGACCGCTATCCTTCGTTTGTGCAGAATGGAAACAAGATTTTGTACGTTTCCAATCGTGCCGACGACAATTTGCAAAATCAGTTTGTCGGTTTACAATCTTCCTACGATTTGTTCCTCATTTCAGGTAAATCGTTGGAACGCATAGCAACAACGCTCGCTTCGGAACAAAAACCTATGGAGGCGAAATCGGGCACATTTGTCTATCTTTCTACTACGGAAAATAACTCGGGATTGTTTGCCGTACAAATGGACAGTACCATCCGTGCCGTCGATACGGCCTTTCATTATTCCTATTTCACCAATGATTTTCAGTTGAAAAACACGTCGCAAAGCATTGTGAATTATGCAGTTGCTGATTCCACGTTGTTGGAAGTAACAACCAAAAACAATCGTCAGTTTTTACAGTTGAAACGATTGGAAAAGCAAGATTTTGCGCCGATTCAACTTTTGCAAGACACGGCTGTTTCGCAACGATTGATTTCTCATTTCGACACGCTTACCTACGAACGGGAAAATGCAAATTTGTATAAAACCAATTTCTATATCAATTCCTTGGGTAATCAAATTGATTTCTCATTTCTAAACACTGGCTATCAAGCGTTTACGGGTGGAGCATACGATTATACGCAGAATTTGAACGTGTTGCTGAAACTGGGAATCATCGATTTGTTTGAGGATTATCGTGTGACAGGCGCCTATCGTTTTACCGGCTCGTTGGGTACGAACGAATACCTCGTTTCAGTAGAAAATCTTCGCAAACGGCTTGACCGACAATATGTTTTCCATCGACAATCGGGGTTGACGTACGGCGTAAATTCCTCAAGATATTTTACTCGTGTGCAGGACAATAATTTCATTTGTCGCTACAAATATCCCTTAGACCAGATTCGTTCTTTTTCGGTGAATCCAAATTTCCGTTTTGTACGAAATGTGACGTTGGCAACCGATATGAATTCGTTGCAGGAGCCGAACAATGACGAGTTCTGGGTTGGTTTGTCGTGCAATTATGTGTTCGACAATGTTCGGAAACTGGACTTGAACATTTATAACGGAAGTCGGGCAAAAGTCTTTGCCGAAGGCTTTTCGCAACTTACTTCGAGCGATTCCTATTTGTTTGTCGTGGGTTTTGATGCACGTCATTATCAAAAAATCCATAGAAACTTGACATTGGCGGCACGTGTGGCATATAGCACCTCGTGGGGAACGTCGCCGTTGTTGTATTACTTGGGCGCCGTCGATAACTGGATAAATTTGTTTGGTCGCTACGATACGTACAATTCATCCATTCAATACGACCATTCTGTTGATTGGGCATATCAGGCGATTGGTACCAATATGAGAGGTTTTTCTCAAAATATCCGTAATGGAAATTCATTTGCCGTTGCCAATGTGGAACTTCGCTGGCCTATAATCCAATACCTTACTTTACGACCTCTGAAATCGGAGGTTTTGAAACATTTCCAAGTGATTGGCTTTGCCGACTTTGGCGGTGCGTGGAGCGGGCTGATTCCGGGTAAGAAGGAGAATGCGTACAATTATACGATAATCAATCAGGAACCGATTTATGTGGAAATT
>JAEEQV010000222.1:0-4269 GCA_016285445.1 Bacteroidales bacterium | reverse complement strand
GATTGTCCTATGGTAATTGTTCCTGTTGCCGTATAATTTTGTAGGTTCCCATCTTTTAGAATGTCATTTACGAACAAAGTCATATTCGATTCGCCTTGTCCGACAACCTCAAATTGCAATGCCAAAAATTCTGTTGTGACAGGGGCGTTATTTGACACAATGGCACTCAATACGTTCCCATTTTCCCTTACATAAACCATCTTGTTGTTGCTTTCAATATCAACATAACGTACAACTGCCGTGTCGTATGTCAAACAAAAATGTACATCCGATATACAGGCACAAATATCCGACACTCGGACAGGTATGGTAACTAATCCCGCTGGCTCACAAAGTACCGTGTCGGGGAGTATAAATCTGAAATTGCAGTCGTTTGTGACGGTAATTTCAATGCTGTCACGACCACCACACGTTTCTCCGTTGGGTGCTACAACGTATGTTAGCGTATGTTTACCTACGCCAACAGTAGCCGAGTTGAACGTGGAACACGAAATGCCGTCGCCTTGCCACGTTCCGCCTGCTGGAGTGGCTTGCAGTGCAACGGTTTCGCCTTTTGCAATCTCCGAAACGGTTGGTGAAATTTGAACCTCTGTGCTTGGTGCAACCGTTACAACACCATTGACGAACGTAACGGTAGGTTCTTCACCATCGCCAGAACCTGTATATTCAAAACTTATAGGCGTAATGTCAGATGTTCCCGATTCCAACGCCTTGAAACGTAACGTACCAATGTTGCCACCTCTGAATCCTGTTCCATTTTCCACGCTGATTATAGCACTTACCATTCCATTGCCACAATCTTTGAAACGAACAAAGTTTGATTGGGAATTTACTCCTTCAAGTTGGAGAACAGACGAATTATAGCGTACCGAGAAAAACATACTGTTTACACAATAGCATTCCACATCGGACATTGAAAGTGCGACATCAAAAACATCGTTTTGACAAACCGACTTGTTTTCTGCCGAAATAGCCATTTCGCATTGCTGCGGTTGTGGGCAGTCGCCAACAGGAGCGACGTACGGATGCAGACAATTATATGAAACGCACCCCTCTCCGTTTTGGGCACATACAACCATATTTCCTGCAACGCCGTGGAAATCAACAACGGCTGTATTGCCACTTTGCGACACCAATGTGTTACCTTCGGGAACCGTCCACGTGAAAGATTGCGCGTTGTTTGCCGTTGCCGTATAAACCACTCCTTTTTGCTCTAAACATACTGCACCCCAACCTGTGGGACCGTCAACGGAAACCATTGTGGGGCGTATGTTCTTTGAAATTTCTTTTACCGTTGTTCCCACTATTCTGCTTCCGATACGTTCCGTAACACGCAATAAAACCGTTCCCGTACCCTCTGTAAAGCGAACCATTACGCCAGTGCCTGTTGCAGTATTTGATGTAATGAAATCCGCTCCGCCCTCAATGCTCCACTCATACGTAGAGTGAGCACCAGGTCTTAAAATCCCGTATGGCAGATAATCAACCGACGAGGAAGATTCCCTGCAATCTATCGACGAACCTGTCATTTCGAGGTTTTGGGCATACGAACCGAGCACCGCCAAAAGTAGTGCGATGATTGTTATTCCTATTTTATTTTTATACCTCATAGTTTTTATTTTTTATTGTAGGGGTAAATAATCATTTGTCCCTACATTGTTATTGAACGATAACCTTCTTAACTTGTTGATTGCAATGCACAAAATACGTACCCGACGGCAAAGAAGCATTGGTTTGCACTTTTTGCCCTGCTACGTTGTATATTGCATAATCATCACAATTACATTCTATTTTTCCATTTAGTACACGGATTTGAATATCATCCGAAGAAACAGCGTCTATAGCACTACCACCGTTGTTTACTATAAATTCTTGACTCTGAACTATCTCATAGACCTCTTCATCCTCTGGGATTACTTTTATGACATAGTTTGCTTCTATGCCTTTAGGTAATGTTATAACAAAAGGTTCTCCCGATTTTATTTCTATGTTCTCACTTACCACGATAGAAGCACCATTTACTTGTTCTACTAAAACCTTTGCGGTATAGTTTTGATTTTCTGCATTGCTTATGGAGCATTGGATTGTGCCGTTTTCTTGTTTTTCAAAAGACGATTCAGATGTTTTTATTTTGTGAATACCTTTGTACACTCGAAGATATCGTTCTTTTTCGCAAGCATATATAACATTAGGGTTATTCGATTTTGCAAGTAATTCAGCATTGGGGGATAGAAAAGGAACACCTTCCCATGTTTCCCCATTATCATAACTAATTCTTGCTGTATCATTTAAATAAAGAATGTTTTCTGATAATTTTGGTAAGAATAGTATTCCATTTCCATAGTCAATAATTTTTTGATAGTAATTTGCAGAATGTGTATTATTGGGATTATCAACCATTGGGTCTGCAAGCTTTTTGAAAGTTAAATCCTTTTCACACGTATAAATATAGCCATACCACCAATCTGTTAATATCCAACGGTCATTATAAAATTCTATATTTATACGTGGCATATTCCCTTTTATATCCGAATCTGTTACTACAGAAAATGTCATTGTGCTTTTCTCCGGGTCTATGTTTGCCACTAATATAGTCTTTGAATTATCGCTTTGAAACAGCCCAAGATTTTCATTAGCAAAAGCACCATTTAAGGTTCCACCATATTCATAGTATGTCCATGTTGTATTTTGGACTCTTTTCCATGTGTCACCTCCATTTTGAGTTTGATATAATTCTGTATCATCGTACACATATCCAAATTTATCTGAAAAAAATCGAAGGTGTTTATATTTAGAGCCATAAATATCCATTTTTTTCCCTTTCCAAGATTCACCACCATCGTAAGATATAAATAAACTATCATTACCTGTCATAAAAATAATGTCATCTGAAAATATTTGCATTTCACATAATGTAGTGTTAAAATCCTTGTATGTCCATGTATTGCCACCATCCATAGTATGGAATAACCTACCTTTTTTAGCCCCAATGACAAATATTTCTTGTGAGGACTTAACATACAAGGCTTTACCATCCATAGTACCGTTATATACATATTTTGACACATTTTCATTCATAGTCGCCAACACAGCATCAACAGGTGGGGTGTAATGGTCTTGGGTGTTTTGCCATATACGCATACTATCTGTAGAAACGATATTCTTATTATTTGAAGAATATCCATCTTGCACTGATGCAAACACTTTTCCTTCGCCAAGGTCATACATAAAAATAGGTTCATCATAGTATGTCATCCCAGAACTTTTACTATTAAACAAATTTATTATTCTACAACCTTCCAATGTCGTATTACAACTGCTTCGTACAGTTAATAAAAGTTGTCCGTTGTTGAACTGAAAAAGGAATTGTGGTGTAATATCCAAACTATTTTTTTCCCAAGTCACACCTCCGTCTTTTGTTACACAATATCCATATCTTGTAAACATATAGCCATAATTTTCGTTTACAAATGCGATAAAACTCTTCGAAGAAGATGTCACAGATTGAGTTAATACATTATCTGTGAGTTTTTGCCATCGTTCCCCCGAATTAAAACTTGAATAGATATATAATTCCTTTTCACTGTTATTAAAAAACACAGCGAAAACAGTTTTTTCATCTCTCCAAGTCATATCTAACATTTTATAGTTATCTCCAATAGGAATATCCGATTTATTCCATATATGACCACCATCGGTAGTGAATAAAAGCACATTTTTCTCTTTATTATCCTCTATATATGATGAGTGAAAGACACCATGCAAAGAATCCGAAGAGAAACTGAATTTTGATGTTTGAACATTATGCATTGCTTTTTGGGTAAAGATATTTTAGTCTATGTCAAACGCATCGTAAACAGGTATCCACGTTTTCCCTGTATCAATAGTTTCCGCAAGCATTCCCTCTTCTGTTGCAATAACTATATGTCCATTTTTGGTATGAGCAGTTAAAAATGTTGTTGTACGAACAGAACTACCTAATCTCATAGATTTATTAGTAATTTCTCGCCACTCGTACTCAAATGGTTGTGAGTAGAGATAACACGATGTTATTATCGTGAAGAATAAAACAATAATCTTCTTCATTGCATTAATTATTTTGGTTACTTTGACAATTTGTTTGCTCTAATATCAGTTCTGCCAACCTGTCAATGTCGACATTATTGACAACGCCGTCTTTATTTATATCGGCATTATCAAGAAAACAACTATTAAGCGTATAGGTCGTTTCGCCACAATTAGTCTGAATTGTTATCGTAAACCCTCCAT
>JAEEQV010000221.1:0-4271 GCA_016285445.1 Bacteroidales bacterium | reverse complement strand
ATCGGAATGATTATGAAATTTTACCTTGACAAAAATTTCAAGCCAGAATATTTGAAACTCGTGTCAAAAGTCCCATCAAGCGAATACTACGTAAACATGATGATTGCATGGTTCTTTGCGACAGCTCTTGCAAAACAATACGAAGCAACGCTGCCCTATCTACAACAGAAAAAATTATCCGTCTGGTGTCACAACAAAACAATACAGAAAGCGATTGAAAGTTATAGAATCACACCTACGCAAAAAGAAGAATTGAGAAAACTAAAAAGATCAGGGGGTGAACAATAATATGCTATAAGCTATTTATCAAACTCCTCAAACTGTGAATTTTGAGATTTAAATTCTGGTACAGTCTTTTTCATCAATTTGACCATATCGGGAATGTTTACACTATATGATAAATTGGTCAGTTGAGTGATAGTTTCATTTACCTCGTTATATTCATATTCCCGAACTTTTGCGATACGGATACGATTATGAGGTGTCGGCAACGTATTTTCTTCACTTGCAAGAACTTCCTCATAGAGTTTTTCGCCAGGACGAAGTCCCGTATAAACAATTTCTATATCCTCGCCGACCTTCAATCCGGCTAATTCTATCATGTTACGAGCCAATGTGTCGATTTTTACAGAATTACCCATATCGAACACATAGATTTGGTTACCAACGCCCATTGTCGCCGCCTCCATTACAAGACGACAGGCCTCGGGAATAGTCATAAAGAAACGGGTTATGTCGGGATGCGTCACCGTTACCGGCCCACCTTTTTCAATTTGTTCACGGAAACGAGGTATTACCGAACCATTGGAACCAAGAACATTACCAAAACGCGTTGTTACAAATTGCGTATTTCCTTTCATAGCTCCTTGTTGCAACGCCACACCTAACGACTGCACATATATCTCCGCCAAACGTTTTGAACATCCCATGATATTGGTAGGATTTACCGCCTTGTCGGTTGAAATCATCACCATTTTTTCGACATTGTATTCAATACATTTGTCGGCAACATTTTTCGTTCCGTTCACATTGACAAGAACCGCCTCACACGGATTTTCCTCCATCAAAGGCACATGCTTATAGGCAGCTGCGTGAAACACCACTTGCGGATGCCATTTTCGAAATGCAAAATCAAGTCGTGCCGGATGACGAACATCACCTATTATTGGAGTAAAATCCAAATTCGGATAACGCCCTTCCATTTCCAAACGAAGATTGTGCATAGGTGTTTCGGCATTATCAAATAACAACAATTGTTTTATGCCAAAAGAGGCAAGCTGACGACACAGTTCCGAACCGATAGAACCGGCAGCTCCCGTAACTAATACAACCTTATCTTTGAAATTAGCGACGATTTCATCCATTGAGATTGAAATTTCAGGACGTCCCAACAAATCTTCAATCTTAACTTCACGAATATGGCTCTTTACCAATCGACCGCCAACAACCTCGTCAATTGACGGAGCAACCAGAGGTTTTATATTATTGTTGATACAAAATTGTACCAAACCATTACGTTCATTTTGTGCATCGGATTCCAAAGGAAACAGAATACAATCAACCAACATACGATCGCAGTAGTCATACAAATCGTCGTCGTTTTCATAAAAGAAAATCTTCTTGTCAACCAACATGTTGCCTTTAGCATGCTTATCATTTGACAAAAAGCCGATAATGTTGTATTTTGTAGAGTTTGCAAATCTGGTCACGACAGCCACAGCCTTATCCGTTGTTCCATACACCAATACCCGTTTCTGCTCAGTACGTTCCTTCACACGGTTACGATAAATATCGTACACCACCATCATACATAGGCGTATTCCGACAAGGAAGAAGAATGTTAGTAAGAAATCGAACACTGCGACCAAGATTGTTGCCGGAGTGTACATCCCAAACACGACAATCGTCAATAATAATAACGAGGCCTTTGTGAAAGCCGTCAAGAAATAACGAAAATAATCTTTTAGTGTAGAGTGACGGATAATGATAGTGTAACAACGGAATAGCAACAACACGCATACTGAAGCGATCAACGATGCCACTAACCAAATTGTAGTATATGACGACGCATAAATTTTGGACTCGGCAGTGAAATTCAACGTAAGCAGCACAACCCAAGAAGCCAATACCGACAAGAATAAATCCATGATAAACACGAATTTACTTGAAAGATACTTGGTTAAATATTTGGATATACGTTGAGAAATACTAAATGACATTGCTCTTGAATTGCTAATCAGCAATTATATTATCAAAATTATCTTCTAGGAGTGTATCCTTTTTTCTTCTTATGTTTCTTTTGCAAGAAATTAGCTTTGGTATATTTTGAACGAGCAGTGTACATAGAACCTTTATTTCCACTCTTCATTCCCGAAGACTTTCCAGCATCGAATAAATATGTTAAGCCAAGCGTTGTTGCGATATAAGTGTCTTGTAACGTTTTGTCATTATCATTTGAAACCTCGGCATCTAATACATCATAGGAGGTTATAGACCAAATGCCTTCTGCCTCAAGCAACAAGTTATTGGTTAGATGGACATTCACGCCTAAACCAACGGGAGCCATCAAACACGTATATGATTTTTCTTTAAGAACGGCATCCGTTGTTGCCTTCTTCAATGTTGATTTAAACGTACATGTTCCCACGCCACCAGTTGCATACACAGAAACAGGGAATTTCTTGTCGTCAAGAATAGCACGAACCACATCATATCGTGCGTTTAACGTCGCATTTATCATTGAAGCGTTGAACATCTTATCTTGCCATGACTCGTCGCTCAACTTATAATCTTTCTTTCCTTGCAAAGTTCCGTATGACAAACGCAAACGAAAATCTACATATTCATACAATGCCTTATCAATTGAAAGACCAACCAAATACTTGGTATCGGACATACGAGTGGTTGTGTTCATATCATTCCACATGATATCACCACAAAACGAGGTTGCACCGCCAAACACGCCAGCGCCCCACCCTTGCTTAATCCAATCGCCATTGTTATGCATTTTTCCGTGATGATTCTTACCATTATAATTTAAGGTAGGAATCTTATACGAAACGCCTAATGTAGCTGTCACATAAGTATCTTGAATTTTACTATTCAGGCAGTTTGCCTCAAGCGCGTCGATATTATCGGAATTTGTAAGATTCCAGCGACCTTCAAGATTTATGTCCCAATGTTCGTCCAAATTACAATTCAAACCTATACCAAGAGGAAAAATCAAGCAATTTTCCTTTGATTCTGTTTGTTTACCAGAATATCCATTAGTACATTTAGCATTATAGAAACATCCACCGACACCGGCAACCAAATATGGTGAAGTAGCTATATCTTCATCAATCAGTGCCTTAAGAAGATTGAATTTTGCATTTATGCCATATTCTATAATCGAAGCGTTAAATACAAGTCCGTTATAATTCATCTGCGTGTCATAAATCTTGGAACCTGCCAAGCGTCCGTATCCTGCCTGAAGACGCAATTCTATCGGAGTCAATATCACTTTATCAACAGATAAGCCTACCGTCCATCGAGTATCACCCAAGCGAGCATCTTCGTTATTTTCATTAAACATTACATCACCAGCAAACGAAGTTGCCCCAAACGTAACGCCAAAGCCCCAACCCGTGTTGTACCATGAGTCGCCTTTATATGCCGCATGAGGACGCGTTGGCGGATTATAGAAGTTTACCTGTGACGGTGACGACAATTGTAGTGAACCCATATTCAAAAGACTCACATTTGGTGTAGCTTGAACACTCGCCCCTACTATAGTGGCAAGCATCAGCAAGATATATGTATATACTCTCTTCACAATACCCAAATTTTGTTGCAAAAATAAGAAAATAATTTTTGTTCGCACGTTTTTTCTTGGAAAATATATCAAAAAGAGAAATATATACTTTGTTAAAAAACTTGTGTATAAAAAATCTATTTTCTCATTCTTTTTATGAAGAAAATCAAATTATTTTGCAGTCAAAATAAAATAGACAATGAAGACTATCTCAGAACGTTCAGCCGACAATCTGCGTATTCTTGCAGTTTCGATGGTTGAAAAAGCAAAGTCAGGACATCCGGGTGGAGCCATGGGTGGAATGGATTTTATCTCAGTTTTATATTCAGAATTTCTACAATACGACCCGACCAATTTGAAATGGGCAAATCGTGACAGATTTTTCTTGGATCCAGGTCACATGTCGCCAATGTTGTATGCAACCTTGGCTATGGTTGGCTCGTTGTCGTTTGATGATTTGAAAAATTTCCTTCAATGG
>JAEEQV010000220.1:0-4273 GCA_016285445.1 Bacteroidales bacterium | reverse complement strand
TTTTGAGTAACAAGTCGTCGTTACCCGAAGTTGCAGGAAACGCGGGCTACTATGTTGACCCCTACAAAGTTGAAAGCATAGCACAGGCAATGTTGGATTTGCACGAGAACGCAAATTTACGCAATCACCTCATCAACGAGGGATTTGAACGGGATAAAGAATTTACTTTGGAGAATTTTGCCCGAAAAACAATGTTGGTGTATGACAGTGTGATGTAATAAAAAAGCAACATATAGTATTGCTCAATATTTTTTTGTATCTTCGTCTCACGGATTTTTAGTATGCGAACAATTTTACAAAAAATAATTGAGGTTGGACAAAAAGGGAAGTCGGTCCACACTATGCTTCCCGAAATGTGTAATTGCATTGCCATTTTTCCCGACGTGCTTGGCGTTCTCATTTCGTACAAAGACATAAATTATTACAGTTCTCTTTTTACGATAAGTAAAAACGTTCAGATTCAGGAACTTAGAATTGGAGACAAGGTTGTTGGCGGCATCTCCATCTATTATAAGGAACAGCCTGAATATAAAATGTTCGATGAAGCCGATTTATTTTATGCTGCTACGCTTATCACAGGATTTATTTCTGAAAATCAGCTTGTTACGGTCTCCGAACAATGTGATAAACGAACCAAGGAACTTGATGCGATAAAAAAAGTCAAAGATATTATAAATTCCGGGGCTCCCACAGAAAAAATCCTACAAGATATATGCGACATTCTGCCTCAATATTGGAAATATTCCGATTGTGCGTGCTGTCGTATAAAATTTGACACCAATATCTATACCTCTCACGGCTTTCAGGAGTCCACGTGTTCAATGAAGGAAACCTTCGTGACATTTGACAACACGACGGGAACCATTGAGATTTTTTACACCAAGGATGACTACATCGACACGGAAAATCTCTTTCTTCCCGAAGAACACGAGCTTGCCAACACGATAGGATACTTATTGTGCCGTCACATAAACGATACCAAAGGGCGACTGCTTTCAAATAATCCTATACAAAATAATAACCCCACGAGCAAGGAGGAACTTTCGCGTGAATCGCTTATCAATAGCGACAAACCGCTGCAAAAATTGCTGAACGAACAGACTTTGGACAAGTACATTTACCTTGACATGATGAAACACAAGGTTTCACAAATCTTGTTCGTTGCAACAATGTATGATGCTTTCAATCTTGAAAAAGACGACAGTTTCTTTGAGAAATTTATGGGACCGATTTACCAATATAGCATATTCTCCTTGCCGAGAATTATTGGCGTGTCGTCGCATAAGCAAGCTCTTGATTTGCTCAAAACCACACATTTTGACTTGGTTGTCCTCATGGTTGGAGCCGACGTGCAGAAACCTCTTTCGCTGAGTGCGAAAATCAAGAAGATAACACCAGAAGTTCCTGTGTATCTGTTGCTTAACCCAAGGTCAAACATTGCGTACTTCGAAGACATGGTCGCAAAAACGACCTTGTTCAACAAAATTTTTATTTGGAGCGGCGACTCACAGATTTTCTTCGCAATGGTGAAGTCGTTGGAAGACCTTGCCAATGTCGAAAACGACACAATAATCGGTTTGGTACGTACCATGCTTCTGATAGAGGACTCCACGCAGTTTTACTCAAAATATCTTCCGATTATTTTCTCCGTGCTGTTTGACCAAGTGGGTGAACAAATCTCCGATTTTGAGTCAAACGAGTTGGAAAAATTGTCAAAAATCCGTTCTCGGCCAAAACTTCTGTGGGCTCGGAACTACGAGGAAGCCACATTCTTGTTCAACAAATACAAGGACTTCATGACCTGCGTCATTTCCGATATGGAATTTGAACGAAACGGCGTTTTGGACAAAAATGCGGGAATGACCTTTATGGAACACGTGCGTGAATACAACAAGAATATGCCTATTCTGATTCAGTCTTCGGAGTTGAAGTATTCACAGTATGCAAAGGAAATTCATGCCAAGTTTGTAAACAAGAAGTCGGATATGCTTCTTGATAAAATCAAGAAATTCGTGATGCACAACTTTGGTTATGGCGATTTCATATTCCGTAACGGCAAAGGCGAACCTATTGCGAAGGCAAAAAACCTTCGGGAATTTGAGACTTTACTTCGCACTATTCCCGACGACTCCTTGAAATATCACGCTGACCAGAACCAGTTCTCAATTTGGCTTATGGGTCGTGGCGAGATTGAGTTGGCTCGTCAGTTGAATCCCGTAAATCTTGCCGATTTGAACAATGACGTGAGCAAACTTCGCGAGATGAACAACATCATTCTTGATGAATATCGTCTGACAAAAAAACGTGGAAAAATTCTTTCGTTTGAAGAAACCGCCGTTCTTGACGAGAAAAATGTGGTGACGCTTGCTGCTGGCTCACTGGGTGGGAAAGGTCGCGGACTTGCATTCGTCAACACGCTCATCAACAGCATTGACATAAATCCGTATGCCGACCAAATGGCTATTCGTACACCCAAAACGGCTGTTATCGGTACCGAGGAATTCGAACTTTTCATAAAACATAATTTTGCAGGGAAAAACCTTTTCTCAAAAGATTTGACCGACGAGCAAATAAAGGAAATGTTCATTGCAGGACGACTTTCCGAGGATTTGCGAAGAAAGTTGGCAATCTTGTTGGAACAAATCTCGAAACCGCTTGCCGTACGCTCGTCAAGTATTTTCGAAGATTCTGTAACACAGCCACTTGCAGGCGTTTTCAGCACATATATCATTCCTAACAACAACAAGGATCTGCATAAGCGACTCAGCGATTTGGAAATTGCCATAAAACTTGTGTATGCCTCGGTTTACAGCGAACAAGTGAAGGAATTCTACAAATCGACAAGCCACAAGCTGGAAGAGGAAAAAATGGCTATCGTCATTCAGGAGGTTGTAGGCGATTACTACGACCAGTATTTCTATCCTCACATTTGTGGCGTGGCTCAGTCATATAATTATTACCCCATTGCTCACATGAAACCCGAGGAAGGTTTTGCCGTGTGTGCCGTGGGACTTGGTTTCTACATCGTAGATGGAGGAAATGCATATCGTTTTTCGCCTCGCTATCCCAAGGTAGAGATTATGACACCCAAAGACCAGATAAAGTCTTCGCAAACGCATTTTTATGCCGTTGATTTCACTAAAAATGATTATAACTACAAACGTGACGGCGAACATGCGGCACTGACGCTTCTCTCCATTTCGGAAGCCGAGAAACACAACACGTTGCGACACTGCGTGTCAACATATAATTACGAAAACGACAGAATTGAGCCCGGTCTTTCAAGTTACGGACCACGTATTATCAATTTTGCCGACATTCTGAAATACGACTATGCTCCTCTTTCGGAGATTCTCACCTTGATCTTGAATACCGTGCAAGAGGCGATGGGTACCCCCGTGGAAATTGAGTTTGCCGTCGATTTGAACGAAAACGAAGATGGAGTTCCGTCGTTCTATCTACTTCAGATTAAGCCACTTACGGGCAGTTTACTCACCGAGAATGCCTTCCCCGAAGTGTTGAAAAACGCACCGCAATTACTTCGTACCACAACGAGTATGGGTAACGGATTTATAGAAAATATATGCGACGCCGTTTACATTGACTTAGAAAAATTCGACAAACTTCGCACCTTGGAAATGGTTGCCGAAATTGAGAAAATCAATAAGGCAATGGTTGAAAAAGGAAGGAAATATCTTCTCATCGGTCCTGGTCGTTGGGGAACGAGCGATAGATTTTTGGGCATTCCCGTGCTTTGGTCACAAATCTCGAACGCCAAAGTCATTGTGGAAATCAGTCTTTCCAACTTCCCGTTAGACGCGTCGCTCGGTTCACATTTCTTCCATAATATCTCGACCATGAACATCGGATATTTCGCCATAGAACACACTAACGAAGATAACTTTATAAACTGGGACATCTTAAAACAACAAAAGGTGGTGGAACAAACAGAATTTTTCATCCACGTACAATTTGAAAAAAATCTTTGCGTATATATGCAAGGAAAAGAACGAACTGCTACTATATTTGTAAACGAATCTTTATAATATGATAAATATCGTAATCATAGGAATCCATCATCTGCAATCCGAGGCAATTGCAACGCTCATTGAATCAAACGACGAATTCAAAGTTCTTGACATTCATTCCCGTACGATGGATTTTCTTCATAAGAATTACGCAGAACCTGTCCACGTAGTGATAAAAAACATTCCTAAAATCACAGGCGACGACATATCCGACGTGGAAGAAATTCAGAAAATTCATCCAAAGG
>JAEEQV010000219.1:0-4306 GCA_016285445.1 Bacteroidales bacterium | reverse complement strand
CCATCGACGAACTCAACGCATACATCGGTCTCATTCGCGACAGTTACGAAAACAAAGAAATCCAAGCACAGCTCTTAGACATTCAGCAAAAATTGTTTGTGATTGGAGCAACCTTTGCCAACGAAAAGCAAAATCCGTCGGTTCCGACGATTTCCCAAGCCGACATTGACAGGTTAGAACAAAAAATTGACGAGATTTCTGCTGAATTACCACCACAAACGTCTTTCATACTCCCCGGCGGCCACGTGGTCTCTTCCTATTGCCAAATAGCCCGAACGGTGTGCAGACGCGCCGAAAGACGCATATATGACCTTGCCGAGGGTTGTTTCGTAAATAATTTATCAACAATATACATCAACCGTCTAAGCGACTATTTATTTGTGTTAGCGAGAAAAGCGCTGAAAGATTTCAACAAAAGCGAAATAACGTGGAATCCATCTTTGTAAATTCCATAAAAATCGTTTTATTCGCAAAAATTTTACAAACGAACTAATTATCTATAATTATGTATTGGACATTAGAATTAGCCTCAAAATTGGAAGACGCTCCATGGCCAGCAACCAAGGAAGAATTGATTGATTACGCAATCCGTTCGGGAGCTCCACAAGAAGTAGTAGAAAATCTCAACGAAATAGAAGACGAAGGCGAAATGTACGAAAGTATCGAAGAAATTTGGCCTGATTACCCAAGTAAAGAAGATTTCTTCTTCAACGAAGACGAGTACTAAAAATACGTTGACACCCGAAACACCAACTTGGCATATTGAATTATATTCCGACGGTTCCGCCGACCCCAATCCTGGCAAAGGCGGATATGGTGTGATTTTGCGTCACAACAATTACGTAAAAGAGTTTTCCGAGGGCTTTCTCTGCACCACCAACAACAGAATGGAACAACTGGGCGTCATTGTCGGTCTGGAGAAACTCAACGCCCCCTCGATTGTTGACGTTTACACCGATTCAAGTTACGTGGTAAATTCCATCACCAAGGGCTGGGTATATACGTGGAAGGCGCGAAATTGGGTGAAACCTGACGGAAAGCCCGTCATCAATGCCGACTTATGGCAACGACTCCTGTCGCTCTTGGAAAAACACAAAGTCACATTCCACTGGATTAAAGGTCATGCCGGCCACCCCGAAAACGAACGATGCGACGAACTTGCCCGCGGAGCACGAGCAAAAGGGAAAGAACTTCATGAAGACGTTGGCTACACTCCCGAAACCACGATACAGGCTGAATTATTCTCAACCAAACCCGAAACTGATTTCGTTCCCAATCCTAACGCAAAAATCACAAAAGAAGGCGACTTATGCCGAAAATGCGGAACGCCCGTGATAAAACAAACACCCAAAAAACGAGATCCAAAATCGTCCTACTACTACGAATACTACTTCCTCTGCCCTACGTGCAAGACACTGTATTTCACGGAAAGTGCAAAACATTTTCACAAGTAGAGACGATTACATTTACAACAAATGTTCTGATTACATTTTTGATATTTGTGTTTTTTCTATAACTTGCCATCGTTTTATAAACTAAAAACTCTATTTCCATGAAGAAATTATTTTCCTTTATAGGATTATTTTTGACGGGAGCAATTGGTTTGTTTGCCCAAACCAACTACACGTGTACGTTTTCAGCCAACGTGGAAATGGACAGCATTCAAATAAAAAACATGGTTTCGGAAGAATCCATAATGCTGTATAACCCTGATAATACTATTACCCTGCAACAAAACAAGCAACAAGGAAATGAAGAAACATTCATAACAACAATACGCAATGCAAACTTTTTGCAACAAATTGACAATGACGTTGTTATGGTAAGTTTGACAAAACCAGCACTTCTTCATCTCGCTTTGTATACTACTGACGGAAAGACGGTTATAAATTACTCCGAAAAAATAAACATAGGTCAGCACGCATTTCAAATTGGTGCGAATGCAGGCGTTTATGTATTGGTGGCAACGACACAAAATCAATCTTCGTCGGTGAAAATCTCGTTGCAGAAAAATTCACCCATTAGCATTTTTCCTATTGCAACTCCCCCATTTGCATCGCAACTAAAATCGCTGGATGACGTCATTACCTTCGACGAAGGCGATGAATTTGAATTTACGGGATATTACAAAAAGCAAACCGATGTGCAAAGATTCGTCATTACTGAAAATATAGAAGTCACCTTTTCATATATAGACGAAACACCGTTAGTTTTAAAAGAAAATGGTGCGATTAAAGCTGCTTTTTCGGTTGCAGAAGATAAACAAATCTATTTTTCGCAAGGAAATCTGCAATATCAGGCAAGTACGGGCATTTGGCGTTTTGCCGAAAATCAATGGAATTTTGTCGGGAAAAGTAAAGTTCCGCAAACCTATCCAACTCAAAAACAAGATACAGGCAATGTTTTTATCAATGATATTCGTTGCGAAAACGACAGTATTTCACCAACGTACAACGGATGGATAGACATGTTCGGATGGGGAACATCGGGTTGGGAAAGCGGAGCAAAGTCGTACCAACCATACGATACCAGCACGAACCCCTCCGACTATTATAAAGGTAGTGCAACAGGTAATGCTGCAAATATCGACTGGGGAGTCTATAATCCCATTTCAAATGGCGGAAATCAGGCAGGACTGTGGCGATTGCCTACAATGTCAGAGTGGGAATATGTACTGGCTATGCGTCCCAATGCTACTGAAAAGAGAGGTACTGCAACGGTGAACGGCGTCAAGGGGCTTATCATCTTGCCCGACGATTGGACGTTGCCCGATGGCCTTACGTTTAATAGCGGCTTGAATAATAATAATTTCAGAAATTGTACCTATACCGCCGATGAATGGACGAGAATGGAAGGCAACGGAGCCGTATTTCTGCCCCTTGCAGGTTATCGTCGTGGAGTGACCATCATCCGAAACTATGGTCAGTATTTTTCTTCGTCCTATTCCGAGCATGGTATTGAGCACGTGAAGTTCAGTGAAACGCTCGTAAATATTGTAGCGAGTTTCATATCGCATGAAAACGCAATTTCTGTCCGCCTTGTGCAGGATGGGAAACAAATTTATGTGAATTTTCGTCATTTTGCCATAAAATTGCATATATTTGCCATAAATTAAACACAATACAATTATGGCACAAGTATCAATGACAGTCCGTATGGATTCACAACTAAAGGCTCAGTTCGACGACCTTTGCGCACAATTTGGAATGAGTTCCAACACTGCAATGAACGTTTTTGCTAATGCGGTAGTGAGAAAACGAAAAATCCCATTTGAGATAGAAGTTCCCCAAAAGAGCACGCACAGCAAAGGATGGGAAGCTTTTTGGGCTTTGCGTGAAGAAGCTCAAAAAAATGGTATTCCTGAGATGAGTCTTGATGAAATAAATGAAGAAATTAGATTAGCCCGTGAGGAGCGCCAAGCAAAAAAATCTGCACAATGATATATGCCGTTATTGACACCAATGTGCTTGTAGCAGCTTTGCTCACACACAATACGAATTCTGCAACCTTGAAGGTTATTGAATCAATAGAAAATGGAAAAATCACACCTCTATACAACTCCGAAATAATTGATGAATACATAGATGTTTTGAGTCGAGAGAAATTTAGATTCACAAAAGATTTAATTAAACGACACATGGAGTTGTTTGTTGAACAAGGGAAACAAACGGAACGTATCCACAGCACCGAGTGCTTCCCCGACCCCAAAGACATTGTTTTCTACGAAGTTGCTTTGTCGAAAGAGGATGCATACCTTGTTACGGGTAATAAAAAGCATTTCCCTCAAAAGCCAATTGTTGTCACACCTTCCGAAATGCTGGAGATTTTAGAACAATAATAACTTGTTACTTTTCTCTTGAAAGAAAAGTAATACAAAAGTTCAAGACGGACTTGCTCCGCTAAAAATCAACTGCGTTCCGCTAAAAGAGTTGAAGTGCCGCATCATTGTTTTATAAACTTTCACGTATTAAGGCACCAACTCTTTTCACGCTGCACTCCGTTGATTTTCTTGACGCTTCGCAACTCAGTCGGAAGGTCGTGACACGAAACAATATGGTAATCAATAATTATCCCTATATTATGGTCTTCCAACATTCGATGATGGTTCGACTCCACAGATGAGCGTTAAAAAAAACAGAGAATGGAGCGTAAAGAACTCTCGGCTTGGCGGCGTGGGTTGTGTGTCGGCGCCATTTCGAGAGTTTAGCGGAATGAACTGTTTTTTAGCGAAGATGTGGCGTCGACGGCGGTTTTTGTTACTTTTTGTCGCTGAAGACAAAAAGTAAAAGAAAACTTTCTATTTTTG
>JAEEQV010000218.1:0-4361 GCA_016285445.1 Bacteroidales bacterium | reverse complement strand
GTGTGAATGGCGAAGTAAATCTTATATGGGATAGTTACGAAGGTGTAGAATACGCATCGTACTATATTTTCCGTCAGGCAACCTCAAGTTCGGAAATGGATACACTCAAAAAAGTTTCTGCTCGCTTGAACCGATATACCGACAAGAATCCGCCGGCTGACGTTAAGGGTTACTATGTGGCTATTCTTTTACACGATACTATAGACGTGAACAAACCGTTGAAGGCGGAAAGCGGACCATTCTCGTTGGCTCTCAGTAACATTGCGGAGTTAGAAAATTCAGTAGATGTTGATGTAATAGCTGATAACGCAGAAAATCAGGCAATTGTTTATGCTAACAAAAAAAACATTGTTGTTGAATCCACAAGTCAGGAAAATGTTTCGGTATTCGATATTGCTGGAAAACTTGTTGCTCAGCAAAATGCAGTACAGTCAACGACAATTCCTGTGAAAAATGTCGGAATATATGTTGTTGTAGTTGGAGAGAATGCTTATAAAATTGTGGTTGAGTAACTCTGTTGCAAACATTTTTATTTGGGTTTTATACCAAAATGCGAAAAAATTGCACCGAAGTGAATACATTGTATTAGAATAATTTATATGTTTGCAATAGTATAAACCTAAAAATTTAATTATTATGAAAAAAGTATTATTAGTATTGTCATTAGCTATGGCAGCTGTTGTAATGACTTCTTGCTTTGGTCGTGAATGTGTTTGCAAAACAGTTGCAAAAGAAGATGGTAAAAAAACAGGAGTATCAAAAGACATCGTTTACAAAAAAGCAAAACATGCTTCTGATAATTGTAAGGACATGGAGTCTGTTCAAATGGATAAGACTACAACTATTGATGGTGTAGAATACAAATACGAGTATAAATGTAAATAATCGTCATTTTGTATAATGACCAAAGGCAATCCATTTGGGTTGCCTTTTTTATTTGATAGGTATTGCAATTTCGTTAATTCCGAATTATTTTTACATTTGCATAAAGGGCGAATTTTTGAAGCGGATTCTTTTCATATTGAGCGTGTTATTCTGCGTGTCGGCGTTTGGGCAGTATCCCAACGAATGGATAGACTATTCCCAAAAATACTACCGAATACCTATAACAAACGCTGGAATTTATAAAATCACTTACGCCGATTTGGTTGCAAACGGCATTTCCGTTGGTGATTTCGACCATAGAAATTTGCAGATTGTTCATGACGGCAAGGTGATTCCTTTGTTTGTGTCGGCTCAGTCAGACGGAATTTTCAGGAACACCGATTACATTGAATTTTACGCCGAAGGTGGAAATACGGGTTGGCAAGATTCAAAATTGTATTATACAGGTCGCTCGTTCAACGAAAATGTGAGTTTGTACAACGATACGGCGGCATATTTCCTTACGATTGCTAACACGCTCACAAGTCCGCGATACGATACGATTCGAGCTACCAATTACAATGAGTATGCTCCTCTCACATATTGTTTGCGTACGGTTAGAGGTAATTATACGTCAACGTTCAATGCGACAAAATCGTCACCTTACATTTTGCCTTCCGAAGGTTGGTGTGATTCGTATTTCGATATGGGCGGCAATGTTGAGAAAGGACTTATTACGGCAAACTATGCGTCGGTGGATGTGCCTTCCGTTATTTCATTTGGTATTGGCGGTTTTTCCGAAACACAGCACGATATAGTTGTTACGCTTGAATCCGATGAGTCGGTGCGTTTTGACACAACGTATTTTGACTATAATGCGATTCATAAAACACTTACTGTATCGTCACCATTGTCTGCATCGACGGTGTTGAAATTTCAGAGTATTTCGGGCGACAAGACAGCCGACAAGAATAGTGTTTCGTATTTGCAAATTACCTATCCTTCTACGTTCAATTTCGGAAATCAGTCGTATTTTGAGTTTACGCTTCCTGTAGTGGATTTGTCCGACTATCTTTTGATTGAGGTGAGCAATTTCAATGCAGGTAGTTCCGCACCGTTAGTGTATGTGCCAGAATTGGGAAAACGAATTTTGACCACGCTTTCCAATGGGAAGTATTATGCCTTGATACCCAATGCTCACAAGGAAATTAAGTGTATAATGACTTCGCAGAATACGATGAAACACGTTGCGGAAATTGTTCCCGTTACTTCAAAAAATGCGAAACAGAAATTGCAGTTTCTTGATTTTTCTCAACCCGAAAATCAAGGTGACTATATCATAATAACCGAAAAGAAATTATGGCAGGAAGCCACATATTACAAGCAATATCGTGCTTCTACGGGCTATCAGGTGGTGCTGGTCGATGTGGATGAATTGTATAACCAATTTGCCTATGGTGTTCGCAAACATCCTGTGGCAATTTCCAATTTTATTGCGTATGCTGTAAAAACGTGGTCGATAAAACCCACGCATGTTTTCATTATTGGCAAGGGTTTCCACGTGGCGAATTTCCGGAAAAACGAGGCCTTGTATCAACGCACGCTTGTGCCTTCTATGGGAAATCCCTCGTCGGATTTGTTGTTCACACTTGATATGCGTGGTCGCAATTTGAGTCCGAACATTGCCATAGGGCGTATTGCCGCCGAAACTCCCGAGGAAGTCGCCATTTATAGAAACAAAGTGATTGATTTCGAGGCACAGGAATTGGCTCCGTGGATGAAAAACGTGTTACATTTTGGTGGTGGTTCTACGGCTTACGAGCAGTCGCTGTTCCGCTATTATTTAAAACAATATGAGCGCACTTTGTCGGGTGCATATTTTGGAGCGAATGTCCATTCGTTCTACAAAGAAAGTTCCGATGTGTATGAAACGACGGAGCCTGAAGCAATTCGCAAATATATGAACGAGGGCGTGTCGCTTATGACATTTTTCGGTCACGCAGCCGGAAGCGGTTTCGACCAAAGTATCGACCATCCTTCGTTGTTCGACAACCAAGGCCGTTATCCGTTGATAGTGGCTAATTCGTGCTATTCGGGCGATATTTTCACCGAAAGCGATTATAATGTGAGTTGTACGTGGACGTTCGAGAGAAATCGTGGTTCCATCGGCTTTTTGGCAAATGTCGATGTGGGAATTCCTACCTATCTGAATGTATTCTCGTCGGCTTTTGTTCGCAATATTGCTTATACCAACTATGGTGGGACAATCGGCGAAAATATCGCAAAAACATTGAAGGATGTCTCGGCAAGAAATCTCATCTACGAAGATTTGTATGATGGTATTGTGGGTTTCACGTTGCACGGCGACCCAGCGGTAAAATTGCATTCGTTCGATAAACCAGATTTTGCGATAGATGCATCATCGGTGTTCTTTACACCGTCGTTGATTACCACCGATTTGGAATCGGCACAGATTAACGTGGCTGTGCGAAACAATGGGCGGGCATATACTTCGTCATACACCCTTCGGGCTACATTCACTTCGGAGAGTGGCGATTCGTATGTTATTGATACTCTGATATATGGTAGTTATAATGTCGATACCTTTTCGTTCCGTATGGATATGGCGAAGTTCGTTTCGGGAGAATATACCGTGCGTGTGGAAGTGGATTACGATAATGAGATAGAGGAATTGTCGGACGACAACAATGCTGTAGAGGTTCCATTTTTCATCAGCTCGCGGGAATTGGTCCCCGTATATCCTGCGAATTATGCCATAATTCCTACCGATACCGTTTCGTTGATTATGTCTGCCATTGACGCCTTTAATCCGCCAAGTGAAATTATGGTGGAAATAGATACGTGCGTTTCATACGATTCGCCTTTGAAACAAAGTGTTGTGCTTGCTGTTGACGGGAAAACTGTCATTTCGTGGAAACCCGAAGGACATTTTATCGACAGCACCACGTATTTCTGGCGTGTTACGGCAACCGATTCTATCAAATGGAACGAATATTCGTTCACATACGAGAAAAATCGTTCAGGGTGGGGACAAATTCACGCTCATCAGTTTGTTGACAACACACTTTCGGGAATGACTTATAATGACACAACTAAAAAATATGCGTTCAAGACCATTCCTCACGAAGTGACATTGCAAACACGTGGAAATTGCTCTACGAATAAGGAATACTATGAGTGTATGTTTGTCTTGGATGCCACGCAGATGGAAAATAGTGGATTCCCGCTGTCTTCACCGGCATTGCACGTCATTGTGTTGGATTCTGCCTCGATGGAACCGTGGCTTTCGAGCCGTGCTCCCTATGGACAACGAAATTATCCGTCGGCAAACGGACGTGTGCGTTATCATTTGGCATTTACATCAAACAATGCGACTTCGCAGAAGAATCTTGCTAATTTCTTGAATGACACCGTTCCCGAAGGAAATTATATCCTTTGTTATAGTTTCAAAAATCCGTATTGCCAGTCGTGGGACG
>JAEEQV010000217.1:0-4363 GCA_016285445.1 Bacteroidales bacterium | reverse complement strand
TTGCGTCGATTTGTAAAGCCGATTTGCTCATCATCCTTTCCGATATTGATGGCTTTTTCGACAAGGATCCTCGTAAAAATCCCGATGCGAAACGTATTTCCATCATTACCGAGGTTAACGAAGAAGTATCGAATGCCGCAGGCTCGGCAGGAACGAGTTTCGGAACGGGTGGTATGTCAACCAAGATTTCAGCGGTAAAAATATGTCACAAAGACCATATCGACACCATTATAGCAAATGGTGACACGCCAGAAATTCTCTACGACATTTTCGACGGAAAAGATATTGGAACTCTTTTTGTCGCTCCAAATCGCGTATAAATGACAAAGAAAGTTCTTATCGTCAGTCGCCGACAAATTCGGAAAAATAAGCCAATTAATTGGGTTTCAGAAATTTATGCCACTATTCTATGTGCTCGTGGCATTATGCCCATTTTCGTGCCTATTGCCGAAAATACTAAAACTATTCTTCATGAATATCTTTCTGACTATGACGGACTTATGATGGTTGAGGGCGGTGATGTAAATCCTCAATTATATGGCTGCGATTACGACAATCCCGAAGAACTTGATATCATAAAAGACGAGATAGAAATCACGTGTTTCAACCACGCTTACGCACACGATAAGGCAATTCTCGGTTTTTGCCGAGGACTGCATATTATCAACGTGATGCTTGGCGGAACGCTCCATCGCGATGTTCACGTTCATAACAATAATTCGGTGAAACATATTGATTATGAGCACTATGACGAACTTCGTCATGACATAGCGATTATTCCTCACACACCCTTACATTCGTGGTATAACCAAAACGAAATCAAGGTGAATAGTTATCACCACCAAGGTGTTAAGGAACTTGGCAAAGGGCTTGTCGCCATGGCAACTGCCAACGACGGGCTGATTGAGGCCGTTTATGCCCCGGAAAAGAAATTTCTTGTCGGTTTGCAATTCCATCCAGAACGGATGCTTGCCGAATATCAAGGGAACCAAAACGTATTTGATTCATTCATCAACGCACTATAAGTATGGAAATAACTTCGTTCAAAGAAATCGTAAAAAAATACAAGGTCATCTTTTTTGATTCGTATGGCGTTCTACGGAATTATAAGGGCATTTTCCCGAATATTCCCGAAATGTTCAATATGCTTGAATCACAAGGAATCAAATCTTTTCTGTTGACGAACGACGCGTCACGTAGTCCGAAGGAACTTGCGGCAAAGTTCCAGGAATCGGGCATTACGGCTTTTTCCGATGATAAGGTGATTTCGTCGGGAATGCTTGCACGAGAATATATTTGTAGAAAGATTTCGGGTGGAACTATCGTGTATCTTGGCACCGAGAGTTCTGCACAATATATTCAGATTAATGGCGTGAAGACTATTTCCATTCACGATGTTGACTTGGATAAGGATGACAATTATCAGTTGCTTGTATTGCTTGACGATGAGGGCTACGATTGGAACAGAGATTTGTCGAAGACGGTGAATCTGCTTCGTCGTTACACTATGCCTATTATTGTTGCCAACAGCGATACCACGTATCCACTTTCCAAAGATAAGGTTGCCATAGCAACGGGTGGCGTCGCAAATTTGTTGGAATCGCTTGTGCAGAAGGTTTTCATTCGTTTCGGAAAACCTGATTCACAAATGTACAGTTTCGCATTCGACCACATACAACAATTCGGCACCATTGAGAAAAAAGACATTCTTATGGTTGGCGATACACTCCAGACCGACATTTTGGGCGGAAATAAGTTTGGAATTGACACCTGTCTTGTCCTTTCGGGAAACACGCTTCCGAAAAATGTGGAATTAGAAATCGCGTCAACGGGAATTATACCAAACTACATTTGTAGTTCGGTGATTTCTTAATATTTTTTTGTACGATTTAATATTTTGATTGCTTACTTTTACATTCAAAATTGTACAAATGAAGAGAATCTTGTCACTGTTTCTATTATTCCTCGCTTTGGGTGTAACTGCTCAAAACGACACGATTAAGCAGAAATTTCTGTTCAGGGACTCTTCTCGTTTTGACTGGGAGAAAGTTGCCGTTGACTGGGACGACATCACATGGGACGAGACCATCAATCTTTTCTACGACCCAGGATACATCACCATTACGCAAGGATTGGGCAATATGGAGCCCCTGCTGTTCGAGGCAAACATTATCCCCTATTATAGAATCGGAATCAATGCCATTGAAAAATGGGCGTTCATACTTTCGCCACAAATCATTCTCCGCATGTACAACGACTATTCGTATCCAGTGAAAACGCCGTCGTACAAACCCAGAATCACCTTGGTTCACCAATCTTCCAAACATACACGTGAATATCGGGACTGGTTTCAGTATATCTCGCTGTTCCACCACTCTAACGGGCAAGACGGCTATTTCTATACCGATTCCACCAACACGGTCATAAACACTCGCAACGGTAGTTTCTCGACCAACTGGGTTGAAGCAGGCGTGTTTTTGTCGAGAGCACATAGTAGCCGTCAATACTACGCAAAACTCTACTCACAATTTTGCTATCAGCAAGACACTATGCTGAACGGCATCTATGGTAGGTGGAGATTCAATCTCGATGTGAAATTTGAATGGAATATTGCCAAAACGCTGAGCAAACTGAACTTCAAGCATTTCGACAACAAAGAAACCATCATTGCGAACACGTTCAAATTCGGCGTCATCTGTGGTAACATGAAACATCGCGACAATATTGACTGGAAACGAGGTATCATTGACTACACGATTTCGTTCCGACCAAGTTTCCTGCAAGATGTGTGCTTATTCGTTCAATACTATTGTGGCGAAGATTACTACAACATCTATTTCAACAGGATAATGCAATGTGTCCGCATAGGACTTACAGCTCAAAGTCGGTTCTTCACACGTGAGAGTGTCATAAAAACAGACTAACTATTCCATTGCAGACGGGCTCCGCTCGCATACACGATTTTTTCCTTGTCCAACAGATATTTTATGACTTCACGAACTTCGCGTTCGCTATGCTGGGGCAATTTTGCGATTACATCGGTAATGCTCAAGGCTTCGGCACGCAACATTTTTTTCAAATCGTCCACAATGTAGTCAAACGTAAGAGCGTTCACATCAATCTCATTACGCGACAAGCACGCATCACAATTGCCACAACGGGCAACCGCCTTCTCGCCGAAATACTCCAGAAGCAACACGCTACGACAATGATTCTTGTTGGTGACATATTTTATCATCGCCTCCAAACGCACTTGCTGCCGCGCTTTTCGTTCCAAAATCCGTTTTTCATTCAACCTCAACGAGTCCTTCTCTTTCCTATCCTGTAGAAAAACGACTACTGGCGTCTGCTTTGCAGGATGATAGAGAATCAAATCCATTTTTTGCAAATACGACAAATAATTGCTAATCACTTCGGGGGCACAATTCGCCTTACGAGCCATTTCAACCTCGTTCACGTAGGTCAACTCATTGAACAGCCCCGTGTAGTTTCGTAACAAGAATTTCACAAAACTGTCTAAATTGCTGTTACTCACCTGATAACGATACAATTCCGTGCGATTTACCAATATCTGCACTTTCGACTGCGTTTCTTCCGGATCAGACGTAAGGATGAATCCTTCCTCCTCCAAAATCTTTACGCTGTTCATAGCCTCTAACGGACTCAATTTGAACTTCTTACAAAAATCCATCAAGTCGTAGTCGGCACTTATGCCCTCGCCTTCGCCAACGCCAATGGAACAATAATTTGCCAACGAGTCATATACCTGACGGATATAGTCAAACGGAGGATATTTTCGTTCAAAGTTTAACTTGATTTTTTGTATATCTGCCTCATTATAAAACAAATACGCCTGTGATTCCTTTTCATCGCGTCCTGCCCTCCCCGCCTCTTGAAAATATGCTTCGAGCGATTCGGGAATATTCAAATGAACCACAAAACGAACGTCTGGTTTGTCAATCCCCATACCAAACGCATTGGTTGACACCATAATCTCATTAGGCGTGCGCATCCACGTTTCTTGTTTCTTTGTACGTGTTTTTGCATCAAGACCGCCATGATAGAAATCTGCGACAAATCCGTTTTGCTGCAACGTGTAAGCCACCTCAACCGTTTCCTTCCGTGTTCCCACGTACACGATACCCGTGCCCTTGCTCTTACTGCAAATTTGTAATAATGCGCCTATCTTGTCGTTTTTCTCAAACACATTATACGTGAGATTCTTTCGTTCGAAACTTTTTGAAAAGACGTTCTTTTCCTTGAATTTGAGTTTCTCCTGAATATCATCAACCACATCGGGAGTAGCCGTTGCCGTAAGAGCCAATACGGGGACTTTGGGCAAAAGTTCACGAATATTTGCAAT
>JAEEQV010000216.1:0-4374 GCA_016285445.1 Bacteroidales bacterium | reverse complement strand
AATGCTCTAATTCACCACCGTAAAAGGACTGACAAGGACTTTTGAATTATTGATAGAATGAAATTTATTTGTTGAACGAGAAATAAATAGAAACCATGTGTTGTAAAAGAAATGAATCAATAATTTGTCGTTTTGGACGGAAAAAAGAATTAGATGAATTATATAGGACATTAAAAAAATTGGAAACAGACTCTTCTGAATATAATGAAAAGGTAAAAAAGATTGCTCTACAACTCTCTTTAATTAGAATAGCACAATCTGGCGATAGAATGGTTCTCACTACGATTGCCACATTATTCGGAGGTGGTGTTATAGCTTTGATTTTAAGTTATGTTTTAAAACTATTTATATGAAAGCAGATAATTACAATATTTTAATACAAAATCTAAATAAGTATTATGAAGCCAGCCAAATTATGGCGAAAGAATTTGAGGGTCCGTCCGTTTATTTTCACCAAAAAGCATTGGAATGGCAACAAAAGGATTTTCTTAGTGAACGACACTTGGAATATGTATATGCCACGCTTGTTTCATGGGGAATGCATAGAATGGGAAAAGCAAAGACAAAAATGCCTGATTTTGACGAATTTAAAGGGAGTATTAGTGCCGTAAAAAACGAATTGAATTCATGGAAATATCTGAAAATTGAGAAGCTAACAGAACCTGAATTAAATGAGTTATTGCCAGAACTAACAAATGTTTGTTTCAAAATAAAAGCAACAAAAAGTGATTCTCAACTGGTTTCAGGTTCAAAAACATTAGCCCATATTCTTCCTGATTTGGTTTGTCCTATTGACCGTAATTATACATTAGATTTCTTTGGAATTAATATAGAAACAAACAAAACTAAAGAAGAGAAAACGGGAAAACAAAAACAAGCATTTAAAGATATAATAAGTACTATGTGGCATTTTTATCACAATAGTAACGACATTTCATTTATTCAATGCCAAAAAGACAAAGCTTTTTGTGAGTCTCTTCCGAAAATATTTGACAATATGATTATTGCCTATAAAAAGAACAACAATGAATAAAAACAAAATAATTATGAAAAATTTTTTAACCCTTTCCCTCACTCTATTTATAGCAAGTAGTGTATGGGCGCAATCATCACTTATCAATGGTATATATTATAATACAAATATAAATGGAAAAGCTTTTGTAACACAATCACCAGAGGGTTACTCTGGTTCCATTAAAATCCCAAGCGTTGTCAAATGGGGTAATGGTATGGCTTTTTCTGTTATTTCCATTGAAGAAAAAGCTTTTTACCGATGTGGAGAGCTTACGTCAATTACAATACCAGAGAGCGTGACTTCAATCGGGAATAGTGCTTTTGAGGATTGTAGAAGTTTAACGTCAATTATAATACCAGAGAGCGTGACTTCAATCGGGAATCATGCTTTCTGGCGTTGTACAGGCCTTACCTCAATTACAATACCAAAAAGTGTAACTTCAATTGAAAATGAGGCTTTTCTAGGATGTACAGGTCTAACATCAATTACAATACCTGAGAGTGTGACTTCAATCGGTATAGCTGCTTTTAGTCGTTGTACAGGCCTTACCTCAATTACAATACCAGAGAGTGTGACATCTATTGGAACTCATGCTTTTAGTGGTTGTACAGGTCTTACCTCAGTAACAATACCAAAGAATGTGACATCTCTTGGAGATGATGTCTTTTTGAATTGTACAAATCTTACTTCAATAACAGTTGATATAGAAACATCAGTTATAGAAAAAATCATTGATATATCCAATAGTATGAATCTTCAGTTGATATTGGTTGGCTCTGGAAACATTAAAAATTCGTTATTGAGAGATAAAAAAAATATAAGCTCTATAATAATTTCAGAAGGAATAACTTCAATTGGAGATCATACATTTAGAGATTGCACAGGTCTTACGTCAATTACAATACCAGAAAGTGTGACTTCTATTGGAGATCATACATTTAGAGGTTGCACAGGCCTTACGTCAATTACAATACCAGAAAGTGTGACTTCTATTGGAACAAGTGCTTTTGAAGGTACAAGTCTAACGTCAGTAACAATTCCAGAAAGTGTGACTTCAATTAATGTTGGTGTTTTTTATGGTTGTAAAGCTTTAAGTTCAATACAAGTTGCTAATGACAACCTTAACTTTTCAAGTATTAATAATTGTAATGCAATTATAGAGAAAAAAACAAATCAATTAATAGCGGGATGCATGAATACCATTATCCCGGAGTGCGTGACTTCAATTGGAAACTACGCTTTTGGTGGTTGTACAGGTCTTACCTCAATTACAATACCAGAGAGCGTGACTTCAATCGGGAATCATGCTTTCTGGCGTTGTACAGGCCTTACCTCAATTACAATACCAAAAAGTGTGACTTCTATTGGGAATGAGGCTTTTAGAGGTTGTACAGGTCTAACGTCAATAACAATATCAGAGGGAGTGACTTCAATTGGAAATCTGGCTTTTAATGGTTGTAAAGGTCTAACTTCAATAACAATACCAGAGAGTGTGATCTCGATTGGAAGTGAAGTTTTTTCTTATTGTTCTAATATGACATCTATAACTTGTTTGGCAACTATACCTCCAAATGTAACAGGAGATTACCCTTTTGATTTAATTAATTTGTATGTACCTTGCGAAAGTAAACAATTGTATAAAAAATCTTTCTTCCATAATAATATTAGATGTATATCTTGTAATGTGTCCTTGTCGGTTAATAACGATTTATGGGGTACAGTAGAGGGAGATGGTGATTATGATGACGGCAGCACTGCTACATTGGTGGCAATTCCAGCTTCAAGTTGTATTTTTAAACAATGGAATGATGGAAATACGGAAAACCCACGAACTATAACAGTGGAATCAGACTTACATTTTGAGGCGGATTTCAATCCTATTTATACTGTTTCTTTGTCTGTAAACGACAACTCGTTCGGTACGGTTAAGGGAGAGGGAGAATATGAAAATGGAAGTACTGCAACTCTTACAGCAACCCCCACATCGGGATATAAATTTATGCAATGGAACGATGGCAATACTGAGAATCCACGGAAAATAACGGTAACATCGGATATGGCTTATACGGCAATATTCAAGAAATCTGTTTTTTACGATGTGGCATTGTTAACCAACGACTTTTCATACGGCTCGGTAGAAGGTGGTGGAAAATACGAAGAAGGAACTGTTGTTTCAATTGTGGCAAAACCAAATTCTGGCTATAGATTTAAACAGTGGGACGATGGCAATACCAATAATCCTCGTAGTTTAACCGTAAATGCAAATTCACTGTTTATGGCAATATTTGAAAAAATATCTACCGCAATTTCAGATATAGCAAACGAAACAACCATTACTATCGCCAACAACCAAATCCTTGTAAACGGCGAAGCACCAGCATTCGTGGTAACAGTTTCTGGTAAGAAAATCGCAAACAAAAACCTGAAATCTGGGGTGTATTTTGTAAATGTTGAGGGGGAAACGGTGAAGGTTTCGGTACAATAACGATGGTGGAAATTCTGTAGGGCTGCCATATTATGACAGCCCTACATTGCATCATGAGAATAGTCGAAACACGGTACATTTACACAATTCCGTGATAAAAATCGTAGGGCTGTCACATTGTGGCAGCCTTTTTGTGCAATCAGGTGGTTATAGCAGATTTCTCCCTTCGGTCGGAATGACGGGGCTGGTGAGTAATCAAAGGGAAAGGAAGGGGAAAATGGCTTTGCCATTTTCCCTTTTCTTTTTTCCTTCATCTCTCATTGGCATCGTCTTTTCGAACCGAGCAACGCGAAGGTGAGGAATCTGCTGGATTATCGCAAAGGAATCACTTTTTGTAGGTTAGAAAACTATTGGTATTCAGATAACGTATCGCTATAAAAAACAATACCCGGCAGTTTGATTGCTCAGGGACTGTCGGGACTTAACAATGCAAATATAGCTCTTTTTTTACCGAATTTCAAATAAAATAAGAAAATTTATGCTTCTAATATTTGTTTGCAAACTGTGTCAATATGGTCTAATCCATACAAGAACTTTTCAGAATCAATCTCCATCCAATAAAAAAAAGTTAAAATGCTAGAATAACAACTTGTTGCATTTTGTAAATTAAAATTTATACCAGAATCGAAACAAATTGGTTTATGGTGGGTCTATTTTGTTGCGCAAGGTAACTTCAAAGCAACTTATTATTGTAAACATTTCTTGCGAAAGCTTCAAGTTGAGACGATAAAGTTTCATTGCTTTGCGTGTGTCGTTTCCACAAGCGACAAGGTATTTCCGCATACGTTCTGACGAAATCAGATCTTCAAATTCAGTGTATTTCATTATGTAGTGTTTATTATACCACAAAAATAGGACTATTTCTTGGAATAAC
>JAEEQV010000215.1:0-4402 GCA_016285445.1 Bacteroidales bacterium | reverse complement strand
TCGGGAATGCCTTACCGACCTTTTTACGTGGCAAAAAAGAAGAAAGGAGAATGGCAGTTTGGAAACGAATGGCTTGAAGGTGAATTTAATCAAGACGCCGTTCACAGCGGAAACGGAGCACTGTCGCCAGATGGAAAACGTTTTTATTTTACACGGTGTGAAACAGACTGGCGCTATAAAACAAATTGTAAAATATATGTAAGCACCAAAGGCAAAGACCGTTGGGGCGCACCCGAGGAATTGCCCGAAACTATAAACATGAAAAAATATTCCAACACGCAGCCTGCCGTCGGCATTGATTCTAAAAGAGGTGACGAAATCCTGTATTTTGTCAGCGACAGACCCGATGGCAAAGGCGGATTGGATATTTGGTACAGCATTCATCTATCGAAGAAAAATGAATGGAAAGCACCCAAGAATTGCGGAAATAAAATAAATACGGCAGGTGACGAGGTTTCCCCCTTCTATTATAATAGGAACAAAACATTATATTTTAGTTCCGACGGCTGGCCAGGATTGGGAGAATTGGACGTATTCAGTTCCACTGGAGAAATGACGAAATGGACTGTTGCCCAAAATCTTGGAAGCCCGATAAATTCTGGCTTTGACGATTTGTATTATACGACAAATTCATTGAATGACGAAGGCTTTTTTACGTCGAACCGACAATCCGAGCCACAGAAATCAACTTGCTGCGACGATATTTTTTCATTTAAGTATGTCGACAAGATATACATAGGTGTTGACGGATCAATTTACTTGTTGCCTAACGAAGTAGTAGAAACAGTACTAAACGGCGACGAAGTCGAATCTACAGTCAAAAAAGCTTCAGACGATTCGGTGCAATATATACAAGGTACAACCGTGTCGCTGTTCTTGATTGACGATGAAAGCGGCGAACGATACTATATAGCAACAGACACGACAGACGAAAATGGACAATATTTTTTCGATTTACAGGAAAACCACGACTATGTCCTTCAATACGAAAGTAGCAAAATTGCACCTCCTGAACGAACAATTTCTACGAAAGGAATGACGTATTCTGACACTTTGCACCTCGAAGACGTCGGAATAGACTATCTTCCGAGAGATATTTTTGTAATAAAAAACATTTATTACGATTTTGACAAGTCAAATTTGACAGAACAGGCACAAAAAAGAATTACAAAAACTGTGCTGGCAATTATGAAAGAATATCCGCAAATTATTGTCGAAATCGGTAGTCACACCGATAGTAAAGGAACGGATAATTATAACATAAAATTGTCTCAGCGAAGAGCCGAAAGCGTTGTTAATTTCTTGATACGCAATGGAATAGATAAAAGCCGCCTACATGCTAAGGGTTATGGAGAGACCATGCCAATTGCTCCGAATGAGTTTGAAGACGGAACAGATAATCCGGTCGGTAGAGCTAAAAATAGAAGGACTGAATTTCGTGTGATTGGAACAATAAATCAATATTTTGAAATAATTTACGAAGAATAAAAACCAAGATTTGAAATTGTTTCGTATATTTGGAGCGTTTTATGTAGAATAATGTAAATATATACTTTATGAAGTACAAATATTTGATATCATGTATCTTCCTGATTCTCGGGATGGGGATTTCATCGTATAGTCAGGTTGATTTGTCCTCGTTGGGCGCGTCGAAGTTGAAGAAACTTGGCTCAAAAGCACAGGATCAAGGAGATTATTTCTCTGCAGCTCGCTATTATGAAGCGTATTGCAAATCAAAAGAGGACTACAAAATAATGTTTGAACTTGCAGAATGTTACAGACTTTCTCGTAACTATGCTTCTGCAGAGTTTTGGTACGACAAGGCTTACAAAGCAAATCCGCAGAAAAACGTAAAGGCGTTGTATTACTATGCAACGATGTTGAAAACGTCTGAACGCTATCAGGACGCAAAAGGACATTTCAAATCGTTCAAGAAAGAATATGCCGGAGCAAAAGACTTCAGCTTGTATTCTGCATTGGTAAAACAGCAGTTGATTGCTTGCGACTCTGCTCCGTCGTACATTGCAAATCCATTGAACATGGCAGTTACTCCACTTGACAATTCTACGAACACGGAAGCAATGGAATATATGCCAATTTTCTTGGACAATATGTCATTTGCTTACGCAAGTGAACCTCTTGATTCTCTTGGCGCTTCTGCATCGTTGGACACATTGACTCCTCCGAAATTCTTCGAGGCAACGTTTGCAAATGGCAAATGGATGACAAAGGACGATTGGAATCTTAATGTGCAAGAAACTCCAAATTTGAACGCAATGCACGGAGCTTTCTCTCCAGATATGCAACGTTTCTATTTCGTTCGTTGTGAAAAAGGAAAGAAGAAATTCTTATCATCGAAATATAAACCGGACATTTGTAAGATTTATATGACGAAAAACACTTTCGGCACTTGGCAAGCACCAGAAGAACTGCCAGAAATCATCAATGCAAAGAAAACGTCTAACATTCAAGTGGCAATCGGTAATGAATCAAAGAAGAATGACGAAATTTTGTATTTCATTTCTGACCGTGAAGGCGGACGTGGTGGATACGATATCTGGTATTCAATCTTCATGTCAAAAAAGAATGAATGGAGAGCTCCAAAGAACTGCGGTAACAAGGTGAACTCGGCAGGTGACGAAATTTCTCCATACTATGATGCTGTTACAAGAACATTGTATTTTGCATCTGACGGTTTTGCTGGTATGGGTGAATTTGATATTTTCCGTTCAAATGGTGAAATGAGTAAATGGACTCCTGCAGAAAACATGGGTTATCCAATCAACTCGCCATACGATGACTATTATTTCGCATTAAGTCCTAACGGTAAAAAGGCGTTCTTTGCTACAAACCGTGTGGGAACAATGACGGGTGGTCAGGAAACATGTTGTGATGACTTGTATTATGTTGACTACGAAGATGTAAAATTCGACATTCCTGTAACGGGTCGCGTATATGAATTGGTTGACAGCAAACTTGACAATGTAATAAGCAAAGGTTTTGAAACTACATCAGCTGACTCTACGGTTCAAGTTGATTTGACAAATGCAGAAGGTGGCGTTGCCGATTCTACTCAAGTTGCAGCTGCTCCTGAAAGAGAAGTTAAATATCTTGCCGGCAGTCGTGTTGCACTTTATATAGGTAACTCTAACGAAAAAGTATTCATTGCAAGTACAGAGACAGATTCAACAGGTCGTTATTATTTCACAGTAGAACCAAATCATCAATACATTCTTCAATTTGAAAATGTTCGTTCTGGTTCTGCCTTTATTCCGTTCTCAACACGAGGTATTACCGAGCCTGATACGCTTCATTTGAAAGATTATGGAATCAACTCTATCACTAAGGAAGCATTGGTTGTTAAGAACATTTACTATGAATATGGTAAATTCCGTCTGAAAAAAGAACAAAAGGATATCTTAGACGAATCGGTTGTTTCGTTGATGAGAGAAGCTCCTGAAATCGTTGTTGAATTGAGCAGTCACACTGATGATCACGGAGGCGAGGCATTCAACATGAAATTGTCTCAAAAACGTGCTGACGAAATCGTCAACTACGTTATCAAGCAAGGTATCGAGAAAGAAAGAATCATAGGTAAAGGATATGGTTATTCTGTTCCTGTGGCTCCAAACAAATTCGATGATGGCACCGACAATCCTGACGGACGTGCTATGAACCGTAGAACAGAATTTAAAGTTATTGGAACGGTTTCTGAATACGATAACTTTATTGATGAAGACTAATATGTTTATATGTGTAGAGACGCGATTAATCACGTCTCTACATTGTTTTTTCACCTTTTCTTTACTTCTTTTTGCCGTAAACGGTTTCGCTCAAAAAGCAGACTTGGCAAAAACACCCCCAATGGGTTGGAATAGTTGGAACACATTTGCTACCAACATCAATGAGGAACTGGTTATTGGTGTTGTTGACAGTATGGTTTCAATGGGGTTTCGTGATGCAGGCTACAATTATGTCGTAATAGACGATGGTTGGATGCTTCGTGAACGTGACAAAGAAGGCAATCTGGTTGCCGACCCCGAGAAATTTCCTCATGGAATAAAACATCTTGCCGATTACGTTCACTCCAAAGGAATGAAGTTCGGTATTTATAACTGTGCAGGGACGCAAACCTGTGGCGGTTATCCGGGCGGACGAGGTCACGAATATCAGGATGCGCGATTGTATGCTTCGTGGGGCGTTGATTATCTAAAATACGATTGGTGTTACCACGGAAATCTCACGTCGGATGCGGCTTATACCACAATGCGTGATGCCTTGTATGCCACAGGCAGGCCAATTTTGTTCAGTATCTGTGAATGGGGCGATACCGAGCCATGGTTTTGGGCTGGCGAGGTAGGCCATGCATGGAGAATTTCGGGCGACATCTATCCTTGCTACG
>JAEEQV010000214.1:0-4432 GCA_016285445.1 Bacteroidales bacterium | reverse complement strand
TGTCGGATTTTTCGGGAAGCACAAAACCCGTTTGATTTGCGTAAAACAATAGTGCCACGCCCAAAGCCAAGAATAGGAAGTTTACAATCAACAACGAGAAACTAAAACTCAACATATTCTTTTGCGCTCCTCGTAACGACTTGCAGGTCAGATTTTTCTGCATCATATCTTGGTCAAGGCCAGTCATTGCGATAGTAATGAACGCACCGCTCAAGACCTGTTTCCAGAAGAAATTGTTGGAACGCCAGTCGCTTTCGTACAACTTTGTGTAACCTTGTTCGGAAGCCTGTTTCAGCATATCGAACAACGAAATATCCATTGCTTTCAATAAATAAACCACAGTAATTATAGTTGAAAGCAACATAAACGTAGTTTGCAGCGTGTCGGTCCAAATCACCGTCTTAATGCCACCTTTGAAAGTGTAAATCAGAATTAATACAATGAAACACAATGCCAAAACCCAAAACGGCACGCCGATATACTTGAAGACAAATTCATATAAGATAAAGACTACCAGATACATACGTAACGCCGAGCCCATAATGCGCGAAAGAATGAAGAACGCCGCGCCCGTTTTCTGCGAATTTGCCCCGAAACGTTTGTCCAAATACGTGTAAATGGACGTTAGGTTTAACTTGTAGTAAAGCGGTAGGAGAATGAACGCAATTGCCAGATAACCAAATATATAGCCAATCACTACGCCAAAATATGTGAACTGGGTGGTCTGCACATATCCCGGCACCGACATAAACGTCACACCCGAAAGCGATGCACCTATCATGCCGTAGGCAACGACAAACCAAGGTGATTTTCGATTTCCTGTGAAAAACGTGTCGTTTGTAGCCTTACGGGACGTCAAGTGCGAAATGAGAATAAGCAACCCGAAATATCCGATGACAATTGCTGCAATAAGATATGGATTCATAAACAACTATTTACAAAACAAAAGTAAACCTTTCAAGTAGAGTAGTAAGCAGTATCGGGAAAAACATATTCACTAAATACAAACAATAACAATATGTTGAAAACTTATTGGATTTGTCGTTTGCCGACACAACAAAGTTCATACATTTGTCGTTAAGGAATTGAATTAAAAATTATTAGTATGAAAAGATTTAAAATTCTCGTATCCCTTCTGTTGCTGACATTTGGATACACTTTTGCCACAAACGTTACCGTTCCGACGAAAATCAAAGAAGTAACAATTTATCTGAGTGGCGCATCGCTTTCGTGCGTTGCCGACGCAAAAATTCCAGTAGGAGTGAGCACGGTAACGCTTACCGACCTTCCTGCCGCAATCAACGAGGAATCCATTCAGTTGGAGGGTTTGGGCGATTTTGTAATCAATAATGTGTCGTACAAAGTTACACAAGATAAAACGCCCAAAGGTGACAGTTTGACGAAAATCAAACAGGATTTGGAAGACAAAATCGCGGTCTTGAAATATACGAAAGACGTGTATGCCAACGAGATAGAGATTCTCAACGCAAACCGCGAAATCAAAGGTGCAAATTCAAATCTCAGTACGGTGGAGTTGGACAAAGTGCTGAAATTCTATCAGTCGGAAATGCTGAAACTGAAGGAAAATATCCGCAAAACCGACAAATCCATTGCGGAACTCAACACTGAATTGTCAAGAATCAACTCTGAACTTGCGCCGTACCGCAACCGCACAAAAGGCGAGGTGGAGGTGACCGTTTCGTCAACAAAAGCCCAAAATATCAAATTGGGAATGTCGTATTACGTGAATTGTGCGTATTGGACACCATTCTACGAAGCTCGCGTGGAAGACGTGAACAAAGACATTTCCATGGCGTACAAGGCAAAAGTGTATCAATCGTCGGGTTACGACTGGGACAATGTGAAAGTGACGCTCTCGACGGGAAATCCGACACTGAACGGCACGGTGCCGACGCTTAACAAGTGGATTTTGCGTGAACACCAGCCACAAGTGTGTTATTCCAAGGCGAACTTGAAAATGGCAGCCGCAGAAAGTGTAAATTACGATATGGAGATGGATGAAGCGGCAGCGGCAACGAAAATGGCTTATTCTTCAAACGTCGCACGAGGCATACGCACGACTACCGATGAGAAAATGACTACAATAGAATTTGCCATTGATGAGCTTTTTAGCGTGAAATCGCAGCAAAACGACGCAATGCTTACAATAAACACCAATAAATTACCTGCCGAATACGTGTATCGTTGTGTGCCAAAACTTGACAGAAATGCGTATCTGCTGGCAAAAATAACCGATTTCGCAAAATATAACTTCCTTTCGGGTGATGTTACGCTGTATTTAGGTGGAAAATACGTGGGAACGTCTTATCTGAATATAGCCCAAACCACTGATACTCTGAAACTTTCGTTGGGACAGGACAAGGGTATTATGGTGGAACGCACGTTGTCGGACGAGTTTAACAAGAAATCGACGATAGGGAAGAACTACAAGCAAACCGCTATGTGGAACATTTCTGTGAGAAACAACAAGTCAACCAACGTGAAACTTGAGATTTTGGACAATCTGCCAGTTTCCAGTTCATCAAGCATCACAGTTTCAAATCAGTCGTACGACGGAGCCACATTGGACGACAAGAGCATAGCAACGTGGAGTCTCGATTTGAAGCCGTCGGAAACGAAAAACCTGAAACTTTCATATACGGTGACATATCCAAAAACAATGTCGCTGAATTTGAAGTAATAGAAATGTAATCGCTAATGAAACGGATTTTAAAAATAGATGTTCTCTTCGTTCTTTTGAGTTTGATGTTAGTTTCTTTTAAACTTAAACCAAATGACGATGAATTTGTTGATTTGGGTTTAAGTGTAAAATGGGCCACGTGCAACGTCGGGGCAAAATCACCAACAGAATATGGTGACTATTATACGTTTGATGCGGCATTAAAAAGTGGGATGAGACTCCCGACAGAAACGGAATTTAAAGAATTGATTGATAATTGCACGTGGTTTTGGGCTGAAGAAAATGGTGTAAAAGGGTATAAGGTGACAAGCAAGAAAAATGGTCACAGTATATTTCTTCCTGCTGCGGGCCATAGTGATGGTACGGGGGTGTACTACGTTGGTTCCTACGGCGAATATTGGTCGAGTTCGGCTAACGACGACTACAACGCAAGCTATCTGACTTTCGACAGCAACGACGTGTACATGGACAACTACAACCGCTACTATAGGCAATCCGTCCGCCTTGTGCGATAGTTTATATTTGTAAAAAAGATTTCTTCTCCATGTTTGAATCTATCATCATTGATACCGATTTGGGTAGTTCCACCGACGATGTGGTGACTATCTGCATGGCACATACGTATATGAGCCGTGGCAAGGTGGATTTGCTCGGAATCATTGTTGACAGAATGGGAGAGAGGAACGCCGCTTTTGCCGATGTGCTGAATACCTATTATGGTCATGGAAATGTTTCTATAGGTTTGTGCCGTAATGGCGTTCAAAATCCACAGATTTTTACCGACTATGCTCATATTGCCGAAAAAACGAGACCAGACGGTTCACCTTTGTTTGCCCGTACGCAAACGAAGTTTGACGATGATTATAAAGTGTATCGCAAAATACTTGCATCACAACCTGACAAATCCGTCACAGTGCTTTCCATAGGCTTTTTGACGAGTTTGGCAAATCTTCTCACATCGTCGCCCGACGAGTATAGTCAACTTGACGGTGTTTCGTTGGTTGCACAAAAAATAAAGCGAATCATTGTGATGGGAGGGAAGTTCGACGAGGCGGACAAGACAGGGGAGTACAACATTATGCAAAGTGGTCGCTTTGCCCGAGTTTTCTTTGATTTGTTTCCGAAAGAAATTCCTGTGTCTTATTCGCCAGAAGCAGTCGGAAATGCGTTATATTGGACAAAATCCGAGATTTTACAGACGTTGGCACATATAGACGTACATCCTTTGAAACAAATTTACCTTGATTGTCCCGAAGACCCGTATCAACGAATGTGGGACCCGCTCACAATCATCCAGGCCGTCGAAGGTGACGATTATTTTTCTTGGTCGCCCCAAGGAAACGTTTCGTTGCAAAACGACTATACGCTCACGTTTACGCCTTGTGATTCAGGAAAATCACGATACCAGATATGTGGCACGGAGGAACAGATACAAAAATGGATGGCGTTGATAAAGAAATGTGTAATGCTCAATGCGTAATGCTCAATTCTTTTTTTACCAGTTTTTCTCAATTTTGTTGTTGCTCTTTTTGTTTTGTTTTTGCAGCATAAGGCGTTGTTGTACGGCTTTGTCGTTGTTTTCGATTGCGTCGAGCATCATTTCTGCCTGTCGTGCTGAAATTTGCCCTTTCTTGTCGCCTTGCGGTTGGCTGTCGCTTTGTTGTCCTTGTTGTGCAGACTGGCTTTCTTTGCCTTGTTCCTGTTTGTCGTAGTTTTGTTGTTGGTTGCCTT
>JAEEQV010000213.1:0-4470 GCA_016285445.1 Bacteroidales bacterium | reverse complement strand
ATAATCTGGAGCCTGAGAAAAGTGCCGAAATCATTATTAATCACGTGATTTACGGTCGTGAATTGTCACGAAAAAATGGATTGCCTTATTCGTTGGAAGAAATCATTTATGGTCATCACGGAAACTCAAAAACGGCATTTTTCCTTGACAAATACAAGAAATTGCATCCTGGCGAGCCCGTGGACGAAAGCAAGTTCCAATATCCTACATCGAAGGTTGTGAACAAAGAATTGGCTGTCATCATGTTGGCCGACGGTGTTGAAGCTGCGTCACGAAGTGCAAATCTTTCATCGCCAGAATTGGTTGAAGAATTGGTACAAAAAATCATCGACCATCAAATTCAAAGCAAACAGTTGGAATTTGCCGACATCACGCTTCGCGACCTTGACAAGGTAAAGAAAGTGTTTGTCGAGAAGTTGATAAATATGTATCACGCACGTGTTCCATATCCCGAAAAAGAAGAAAACAATGGAGCGATACACAATTAATGGCATATTTTTAGGGACTGGCACCTCACAAGGCGTTCCCGTGATTGGTTGCAACTGTGCAGTTTGTCACTCGCAAGACAAGCGCGACAAAAGATTGCGGACAGCATTCTTTTTAGATGTAAACGGCGTACATTTCGTGATTGACGCGGGTTGCGATTTTCGTCAACAAATGCTTACGAACAACATAACTTCGCTTGACGCAATTTTCATTACGCACGAACACAAAGACCATTTGGCAGGACTGGACGACATTCGTCCTTTTAACTTTATGAAAAACGAGCCATTGCCAATTTTTGCAGAACAACGCGTAGTACAAGCCATACAACGGGAATATGCATACGTTTTCAAAGAACATCCGTATCCCGGCGCCCCGATGATGAACCTGCAAGAGATTACCGAAGAAGCGTTTTCTTACAAAGGCATTACCATTCAACCATTGCGAGTTAAACACATGGATTTGCCCATTTTCGGATACAAAATCGGACAGTTTGCATACATCACCGATGCATCGTTCATTCCCGAAACAACGATGAAATTGCTTGAAGGCACGGAAATATTGGTTATCAATGCCTTACGATTTGCAGAGCACTACTCTCATTTCAATGTTTCGCAAGCAATTGAAATCATTCAAAGAGTTAAGCCGAAACAAGCATATCTTACACATTGCAGTCATAGTATCGGCTTCTATGAAACGACCAGCAAGACGTTACCACAAAATATTTTTCTTGCATACGACAACTTACAAGTTCATTGCTCATGACCAAAGCTATTTTTCTTGACCGAGATGGTGTAATCAATGATGGTTCATTATATTACACGTACAAAATAGAAGATTTCCATTTTAACGAGGGACTCTTTGACGGGCTAAAAATGCTTCGTGATGCGGGTTTCATCTTCATTGTGATTACCAACCAGGCAGGTGTTGCCAAAGGACTTTATACTGACGATGATGTAAAAAAACTCCACGCATATATGTGCGACGAACTCAAAAAACATGGAATCAACATCGCAGCCGTGTATTATTGTCCACATTATCCAGAAATTTCTGGGCCTTGTGAATGTCGTAAGCCGGGAACACTGCTGATTGAGAAGGCAATAAAAGAATTTGACATCGACAGGGAGAAATCATTCCTCATAGGAGACGGAAGTCGCGACATAGAAGCAGCCACACGAGCTGGGATCACAGGAATCAAAATTGAGAAAAACGAATCGATTGTGCCTTATTGCAAAAAAATATGTAGGAAAGAAAATGAGCCGTGTTCTCTAAAATGATTTTACCCTTTTCTTTTCAATAGCTATTTGCACGGTTCAACGTGAATGATCACTTGTGTTTTTTCACCGTACACATTCCGAAGATTGCGTTCTATTTCGTCGGTTTTGTCGTGCGCAACGGCAACGGTAGTTTCCGCGGGAATTCTTACGTGAATTTCAATGGCGATATTTGCTCCTATTTTTCGTGTCTTTAGATTATGTGGATTGCTAATCAACGGATCTTGACAAACGATTTTCAGTATCTCATCTTCGGTTTCCTTTGGTAACGAACGTTCCAAGAGTTCTTGTATTCCTGGGATAAATAAGTCGTACGCCACCTTGCAAATCAGAATGGAAACAAAAATGGCGGCAACGGGGTCTAAAACAGCCCATTTTTTGCCTAAAAAATATGCTCCTCCAATGCCTATCAATGTTCCGATTGACGAAAGCGCGTCGGAACGATGATGCCACGCATTCGCCACCACCACCGAGGAGTTGACGCTTTTCCCCACACATTTCGTATATTGAAACAATCCTTCTTTCACCAATATAGAAATTGCGGCAGCCAGCAAGGCGATAAGTTCCGGCTGGGCAATTTGCTCTCCACGAATAAAGGCAACTATCGTCTTTACACTCGAAATAAATATTTCTATGCCAACCAGGGCAAGCAATAGGCCAATGATGACCGTCGCCAACGTTTCATATTTCCCATGCCCGTAATCGTGACACTCATCTTTGGGTTTTGACGAAATTTTCACGAAAAAAAGCACGATGATATCTGTCACGAAGTCGGAAATGGAATGGACGGCATCGGCAATCATTGCACCACTATTGCCCACAATTCCAGCGACAAATTTCCCGATTGATAAAAAGAAATTGGCGACAAAGCCGACCAACGTCACTTTCACGATTTTCTGCTCGCGCTGCTGCTCTTCGGAGTCCATAAGAGAATTATCTTTCTACTTTTGTTAAATGAAGAACAAGATTTCCGTCTTCTACCGTAACATTGTCTTTCTTTTCCCACGATTGATCCATTTTCCAATCGCCCTTATTCCAGCGAGTGGAATTGAAAGAATCGAAATCATCTGTCCAGAGTTCTGTAAAATCTTGCGTATCAGCATTGTATTCATACACCTTTACGTAGTCAATATATTGCATAACTGGAAGATTCTTGCTCTTAAACTCCCCTACCCAATCCAAATTGGTGTTCGGTATCCACAAATTGAAACGCAGACTTTGTTTTTCATCTCCATTCATCGCTTCAATTTGTTGTTTTGTCTCGCCAGCCTTGGCTCTACGCAATTCTACTCCGTCAACAGCCCATGAAACGTACTCGGGAGTCCATTCAATTACATACGTATGATACTCGCTGTTAGGAGGCGTGGTCGTTTTGTGCATTTTTTCACTCGTAATTTGAGCACCTGCTTTTCCTGTAATGATATTGGACTGAAATCCGTTTATGTCTTTTCCAAGCACTTCTATATCAATTTCATTCCAAATATAATTTCCTCCTTTATCTGAATTGTTGTAATACAAGAACATGGAACTTACGCATCCAGGAGCGTATGCCATCTTCATTCTTGCCTCAAAACGACCATATTTGAAAGTTTCCTGAGAATATAGTTCTGCTCCGTAATAATAATATCTTGGAGTCCATTTTGCATAAAGATAGTTGTATTTTTGAGTGACACGGTCATTTTCAAAATTCCACGCTTTCGTACAATTTTTATCAGAATACCATCCTTGAAAAACGTACTCGTCACTTTCGGGATCTGCCGGACGAGTCACAAGAGAAGAATAGTCAAGAGTGTCATTTTTTATCTTTACGTCAGAAAGTTGCGTTCTAAAAACGGCAATACAACAATGTTTTTGAGCCGTCCATTTTGCATAAAGTGTTGTATTTTCAGTCACTTTGTCTGTTTCAAAATTCCAAGGAATGGTTGTTTCAGAATCTTTATACCAACCCTCAAAAACATAATGCTCGTCAGTTGGTTCCCATTGGTTTGTAAGAAAAGAACCTTCTGCTACATCGTAGATGGTATCAATGGGCGTTCCCTTTCCTTGTAAGTCAAAAGCTACTGAATACAATGGGGTTGGCACATCCTTATCTTTATTACAACTTATAAAACCTAATGAAAGAATAGCAAAAAGAGCAAACAAAAGATATTTTTTCATAATCATTCCATTTAAAATTTTTGTGAAAATATAAAGAATCTCCGAAGTAACAAATCAAAACGTATTAAATTCAAAAATTATATTCGTATTTTGTTACGACTTGAGATTGGTAAACCGAGCAATTACGCCAAGGGGCAGTTTTTTCTTGAAATCATCTTCCAAATACAATTCGCCAAATTCTTTTTCGGCTTTGTGATTTTTGAAAATCTCGTTTACCAGATTCTCGAGTATAAATGCCGAAAAGCCAAGCGAGTATGTGTTGAGAATAAAGAAAAACTTTTGCTTGTCGAGGATTTTTTCAACGTCTTTTAATAATGCGTTCAAATCACGTTCAAGCTTCCAATCTTCACCATTTGCACCACGACCAAACGCAGGCGGGTCCATAATGATACCATTATAAAGATTGCCTCGTTTTACTTCTTTCGACACAAATTTTCGTGCGTCTTCCACTATCCAGCGAATATTGTCCACCCCCGAACTTTCCATATTCTGTTTTGTCCACGAAACCACTTGTTTCACCGAATCAAGATGTGTAACATCGGCTCCGGCGGCACGA
>JAEEQV010000212.1:0-4489 GCA_016285445.1 Bacteroidales bacterium | reverse complement strand
CGACCTTGACAGACACTTTCACTAATTTCCTGCTGTAAAGCACGAAACGTTGGATACCCCCAGTATTGTTGCAATATTTTTTCGTATTCTGTCATGCGAGCTAAAGTAAGAAATTTTCATTAAGAACGAAAATTAAGACAAAAAACACCTCTTAATTTTTAATTCTAAACTCTTAATTTCCTAAATCTCCCCAGCTTTCAGTCGTTCAGCATTTTCGGCAACAATCAGACCGTCTATGATTTCCTGAATATCGCCTGCCATAATTGCATTTAGATTATACAACGTAAGATTAATACGATGGTCGGTGACACGCCCTTGCGGATAATTGTACGTTCTAATCTTTGCAGAACGGTCACCCGTGGAAACCATGGTCTTACGTTTTGAGGCAATGTTGTCAAGATATTTTTGATACTCCATATTGTAAATACGAGTACGCAATTCAACCAAAGCCTTTGCCTTGTTCTTCAACTGCGATTTTTCATCTTGGCATTGTACGGTAATTCCCGTTGGAATATGCACCAGACGAATTGCAGAATACGTCGTGTTGACACTTTGTCCTCCGTGTCCCGACGCACAGAAAATATCGGTACGGATATCGGATTCCTTCAGTTCAATATCAAATTCCTCGGCTTCGGGCAACACAGCCACCGTAGCAGCCGACGTATGCACACGCCCTTGCGTTTCGGTTGCCGGCACACGCTGTACGCGATGCACACCCGACTCGTATTTCATCGTGCCATACACGTTTTCGCCCGTGACTTCAAACACAATCTCCTTGTAACCACCCGACGTTCCCTCGTTAAAACTTGTAACCTGAACTTTCCACCCTTTTGATTCACAATATTTTGTGTACATACGGAACAAATCTCCCGCAAAGATTGCAGCTTCATCGCCACCTGTTCCACCACGAATTTCAACAATGGCGTTTTTCCCGTCTTCAGGGTCGGCAGGAATAAGCAGAAGACGGATTTCATCTTCCATTTTTGCAATTTTAGGTTCGGCCTCGTCAATCTCCAACTTTGCCATTTCGCGCATTTCCTCATCGTTTTCCGTTTCAAGGATTTGTTTTGCCTCAGCATAGTTAGACAAAAGATTTTTGTACTCTTTGCGCGCGTTCATAAGCAATTCCAGTTCGTGATATTCCTTGTTCAACTTCACAAACCGTTTCATATCGGCAATCACAGCCGGGTCGGTAATCATCGTTGAAATTTCTTCGAACTTGAACTGTAATCCATCTAATTTTTCGAGTAGAGATTGTTCTGCCATACTTTATTCCTTTGCGTGCAAAAGTAGAAATTATTTACAAAAAAGGGAAATCTGCCTCGCAAATTTCGTAAGGTTTTCTTACCTTTTTTCCCTACATTGACAATGCAAAGACTCCATGCGCGTATAATATTTATCTATTTATTTGACATCACACTCATCCGTTTGTAGAAAAAATGTATATTTACCCTAATAAACAAGAAATACAATTCATTTATGAAAATATTACACACTGCAGACTTACACCTTGGACAGGTCATCTACCAGAACTATGATCGTTGCGACGAACATCATCATTTCTTCAAACAACTTAAAAAATGGTGCAAAGAGAAAAAACCTGACGCACTCCTTATCAGTGGTGACATTTTTGACATACAACAACCGTCTGCTTCGATAAAAAAGACGTTTACCGAATATTTTGTCGATTTACATAAAGAATGTCCCGATATGGCAATGGTGATAACTGCCGGCAACCACGACTCGGCATCCCGTTTGCAAGCCGACCACGACGTGTGGAATCTTGCAAACACCACACTCATAGGAATTGGTCCTACGTCGGAAAGCGGAGGAAATTGGGCGGACAACTACATTGTGCGTCTCAAGAGCGGTTACGTGGTTGCGATTCCGTTTATGACGGGAGAAAGACCACAAGTTTTACAGGAAATACTAAATAAAATCAATGAAGAAAATGCCGACGGAAAGCCTGTAGTTATGATGGGGCACACCGCTGTTGCCGGATTAGATGCCACAGGGCACGATTTTGAAATTGGCAAGATAAAAACCCAAGACTCAAAATCATTCGGCGAAGGGTTCGACTATCTTGCCCTTGGGCATATACACAAGCCACAAACAATTGGTCACCAAGGCGATACGTTTAAAACTTCTGTCTCCTATCCTGCCCCTGTCGTTCGTTATTCTGGCAGTGCGCTCCACGTAAGTTGCGACGAGGACTATCCTCATACCGTGAGTTTAGTCGAAATTGACAAACATGGCGGAACAGTCAAAATAGAGCAACTGCGGATTGATGAATTGCGCCATTTCTACATACTTCCAGAAGACGGCTCATCATTTACTTCTTCCGATGAAGCCATTAATGCAATCGGACATTTTTGTCAAGACTATAAATCGGGATATATCCGCTTACGTATTGACAATAAGACAGATATTCCATCGAATTTCAATCAGATGGTTTATGATTGTTTGGCATTAACCAATGATGAAGTCCGTTACAATCCAAAAATTCTATGGACAGGACAAACGACGAATACTGATTCAGAACAAAAAGATATTAAATTTGAAATTGCCGATATTCAGCAAATGACCAATCCGCTTGATTTTATTGAAAAAACGATAGAACAATATCCTACACTCACTATTGAGGAAATACGCGAGGCATTCAACGAAGTCGAGAAAGAAATAAAACGGTTGGACGAGGAAGAAAAAATAAAAATTGCTTCAAAAACATCAAAAAAAACGAACGCTAACGAAACAACGATAACACTATGAGAATAAAAGAATTACATCTTCGAAACATTGCCTCTATTGAAAAGGCGGATATTAATTTTGAGAAAGATTTGACCGATGCCGTAACAGGTGATCCTGCAAGCATATTCCTTATTTCGGGAGATACGGGAGCTGGAAAATCGGTGATTCTTGACGGCATATCAATGGCGCTGTACAAAAAAACGCCACGTACCGAAGGCGTCGTCAACACGCAAAAAAACAATTTTACCAACCAAAATGGAGTATCCATCAAAGTAAATAGCATTGAACAATATACAAGACTTGGCATTTCCGAAAATGACGAGTGCTATAGCGAGCTTATTTTTGAAGGAAACGATGGTAAAGAATACCACGCTAAGTTGACACTTGGAATAATGAAAGGGAAAACCGACGAAAGCGGGAAACGTCCGCTTAAATATCGTACACCCGTTTGGGAATATAAAGAAGAAAAAAAGGATTGGGAGAAAGTGGAAGCAAACACGGGTCGGCAGATACTTGCCGCCGTGGGTCTTAACTTCGATCAATTTGGTCGAATGGCAATGCTGGCACAAGGTCAGTTTGCCTCATTCCTCACGGGCGATAAAAAAGAACGCGAAGCCATCTTGGAACAATTGACCAACACAGAACGATTCAGCAAATATGGAGAAGCAATCAATAATATATATAGCAACGCAAAAAAAGAAAAAGAAAATGCAGAAACACAATATAAAACGGAACTCACCCATATTCTACCCCAGGAAAAAATCGACAATTTAAACACTGAACTCCAAACAAAGAACAAAGAAAAAGACGAGCTTGACGAAAAGCAAAAACAGACGGACTCCACGTTGAAATTAGTGGAAACATTTCTCACGCAACAAAAGACGTATAACGATGGATTAATCGAAAAGAAAAAAATTGAAACCATTATCGAAGGAAACGAGTACAAAAAGAAAAAAACTCTGATATCAGACTGGGAGAATACTGACACGGAGCGGAACTGTCTTACGAACAAAAAAGCAGAAGAAGATAAAAAAACAAAAGCGGAAAAAAGTTTGCAAAACGTAAAAAGCAAATTCCATACACTTTCTGCCGACATAGAATACCGTATAAAAGAGATTTCAACAAAAGAAGAGGAAATAAAGCAACTTGAAAATTGGATTAACGAACGGAACGACAGAGATACGTTATATTCGTCAGCGGATGCAATTGTTGTTAAAATAGAACAATATATTGCTACAAATCAAAAGATTACGAATAATTCCTCTCTCCTGACCGAAACAAAAGGAAAAACCGATTCACTTAAAAATGACTGTAACGAAAAGGAGAAAACGTTTTCAAAGGCAAAAAAAGACGTTGAAGAGAAACAAAAAGAAATCGATAACTTGACACAGCAACGTAATGAGCTGAATCCCTTGAAATTAAACGAAGATATTCGTGTCTATAATGGAAAAATAAGTGCTTTGGAAACACTAAAAAAAGAATATGAGAATCTTGAAAAGTTACGCACAAATTTTTTTAATCTGAATACAACGATACAACATGATGAGGAACAGCTCAAATCGTTGAATAAAATCAGAGAAGAAAAAGATGCTGCATATACAAAAGCAAAAGAAGACTATGAAAAAGCAAGCAAATTGCTCAGCACAATGGAAATGAGCGTGCAGGACACCTTAAAGGAACTTCGCAAACGTATGCACGAAGAACACGCAAAAAACTGTCCACTTTGTGGACAACACATTGA
>JAEEQV010000211.1:0-4510 GCA_016285445.1 Bacteroidales bacterium | reverse complement strand
GATGGAACAACGTTGAAATTTTTTCAGCTCATTTTATGGAGCAATATTCCCAAAGAACCGGACGAGATGAACTTGATAGGCAGCTTAAACTAAAAAAAAGATGGCATCACTCACCAACAGATGCGAATAATCCCCAATATAAAGAAAAAGAGTATGTTACATTATTAGATTTTACCGAAAGATTCTTTCGTTATAACAAATCTTTTCTCCTCAGTGAAGAAAAAGACATTCTATCCAAAGAAGAAAAAATAAATTATGATATTTTAGGAATGCGTGCTTGCTTGTGGGCAGAAGGGGTGTCGTTTACAATACCACTTAATACAGTTGGTACAGTTTTTCATAAATCTTATGTTCCTTACATAGCTTCACCTGATGCGTATTATAAGGACCAATTATTTCCCGATCAAATTGAAGCATGTTGGAATGATTTCTTGGAATTAGAGGAAGATGTAAAAAGAGAGCTTCCAGAATACCATGGTACATTCCTATCAACAAAAAATGCTTTGTTAGAAAGAAAAAATAAATAATAACTTCATTAGCGGCCTTCTCTTAATAATTATTAGAGTTGGCTGCTTTTCAATAAAAAACTTCTCGTAGGGCTTTCGACCACGCCCTCGCAAAATCCCCTCACATAACCCACGCCATTTTGCTAAAAGCGTCCGCCTCATTCTTCGGCTTCCGCTTTGGGGTGCGTGGCTCTCAGCCCCGTGTAGCATTCAGCAAGTTGGAAACCAATAAATGTGAGTAATAGCAATATGTGTCTGCTATGCACTGCAAACACCTTGCGCTCCTTGTAACTTATTGTATATCAATATATTAAAATTGCATTATAAGGCAAAATAATGCGTTTTTCCCATTGCAGACCCATAGAATTTTGTATATTTATATGTCAATCAAGCAGTTATACCGCTTTTCATTGGCAAATTATAAGTATTAACCTCAAAAAAATGAAATATGGAGTTATCTAACATTCGCGTGTTCCCTTATCAGTCGGGAACCATCTTAAAAGCCCCTCACGTCTGTATCGTGTCTTGTGGCGCAAAATTGGGCACTGTCGTCAAATATCCAATTGAGAAAAATTCACTGGTCGTTTCCTGTCTGCCCGAAAACCTCGCCCTCATTCGGGTTGCCACCAAAGTTATAGAGTTTGCCGGTGTTGCCGAGATTTATGCCAAGTCATTCCGCAATTTCAAAACGCTGCACTATAAGGATTATGGGCGGCTCTTGCTCAGCATTCTCACAAGTGTTCCACACTCAAATTTGTTCAATGCCTACAAACAAATAAAGGCGTTGCCGTGTCCGTCAAGCAAGGCGGAGCGGGTTTCCTACAAATCACAATGCAAGCATATTGCACAATCTTCTTTCAATGCTTAACCTTAAATCTATAAAATATGTCATCATTTGAAATCCAAAAATTTTCGGGTGCTTATGTGTTCCCTGGTTCCATTCTCATCGACGCAACTGGTCAAAATGTCGGCGCAATCATTTCAGAACCTAAAAAGAATTGCTTTGTTATTCGTACAAAAGATTTAGAGACTTTTGCGTATGCCCACCAAGTCGCAATGCTCCTTTACTACTCTCAAATGTTGCCACCTCGCTGTGGCTGTTCCAAACTCACGCAAAACGTTCCTACTATTGAATTGGATAAATACAAGGAACTGTATTTTGCCCTTTGCAAATCGCACTCAAAAGAGGATATAAAGGCGGCTTTTGATTGCGTTGAGGATATAGAAGTGAAAATCCGTGAAAGACAAGACGAGGTAAAGGAACTGCGCCAATGGATTAAAACAATCGCATACGAATTATTTTGTTAAACCTTATTCCCCCGATTAACCATCGGGGACATTTTTCGCAACATCATGAACAACATTTCAAACATCACTATCAAGACCTACAACGGCTCCCGAAATCCGTCAGCCGTTTACGTGTTGAGCCGTGGCATCAATTCGGGCAAACCTCTTGACGAGCCTTGTCCCAACTGCTATGAAATCACGGCCACGGCAACCGACATCAGGCACATTCGTGCAGCTGCCAACATTCTGTTTTGCTCCGGGCAACTACGGCCATATTTGCACGGCTCAGTCATTGAGTTTGTGAGATTGGAGCAATATAGAAAACTATTCGCGGAACTCTGGAGCAACATCTCCCCAGAGGTTATGGAACAAACGTCAAGAATGCTTGCAGGCATTGAGGCTTGCCAAGCCGAAACGCTCAAAAGGTTGAAGAAACTCAAAGAACTGCGTTTCGCAATAGCACGCACGGCAACGAAATAGAAGCCCCATTTGGGGCTTTTTTGCCGTTCTGCGAGCAGATTAACGCAATCTAAGGCAAATGCACCGACACTCATTGAAGTTGCGGAAATTCTAAGTAATTTTACACAACGGATAAGGGAAAAAGTTGGTCCGAATCAAATCCGTACCAACTCCATACCAAGTCCGAAATAATTTCACATAACAATTAAAAATTTATAACTATGGGAAGAATTAAAAGAGGTATTTTAGGCGGATTCCACGGGACAGTGGGAACCGTTGTCGGGGCATCTTGGAAAGGCATTGAGTACATGCGTTCCAAAGCCGAGTCAATCAAGAATCCACGCACGAGAGGACAGGTAACACAACGTAATCGCTTCGCGACTACATTGTTTTTCTTGCAACCAATTTCGTCGTACATCCGTATTGGTTTCAGACCTTATGCGGTGAAACAAACTGGTTTTAACGCTGCTATGGCGTACAACATCAAGAACGCCATTACTGGCGAATATCCAAACTTTGAGTTGGACTACTCAAAAGCGTTGGTGTCGCGTGGTACGCTAACGCCAGTACAAAATGCAAGCGCAACGGCCGTTAGTGATGGCGTTTTGTTCACATGGCACGACAACAGCGGAAAAGGTGACGCTTTGCAAACGGACATGGCAATGCCATTGTTGTTCAACAAGACTAAACAAGAAGCCGTTTTCAATACGGCAGCAGGAAAACGTTTTGAAGAGGAGACCACTCTTACTGTTCCCGCAGATTGGACAGGTAGTGAGGTTGAAGTGTATTTAGGGTTCATTTCTGCCGACGGTAAGAGTGTCGCCACTTCCATATACTTGGGTAAAGTAACCATCGGCTAATCATCACGTAACCAATTGCCAAGCCCGCCCGAAAGGACGGGCTTTTTTTGTGCCACATCGTTAGCAAACCCATTGTACGAAGTATCACAATGGTTTCCCATATCGTCCATGGGAAGTGTGAATGAGGGTTCCGACTTGGCACCAATTTTTAACAAATCGGTCTGCCGTGGTTTCGGGTATGTTGAGAGATTTGGCGATTTCTTGGAATTGTTTGCGGTCGAAATTAGGCGGAAGATTATCCAAGAAAATCTGTTTGATTTGTGTGGATTCCTGACCAACACCATCTTGGTTGCCCTCTTTCTTGTCATTGCCAGGAAGCGAACAAAATACTTTTTCGGTGTGCCGTAGAAGTATCTTTGCCATAGTGAGGGCTGACCGAAAATCGGCATCGGAACAGACTAACGTTGAAACAAAACCGTTGGTGTCGCACATTCTCAACGTGGCAAGAATCATAGCAATACGAAACGTAATGATACCCAAACGACGAATTGAGCCCAAAATGTCAAGTCCAAGCATAGAAGCATATTCCTGTTGTATCTCCTTGAAAAAATCGTTGAACTCCCTGCATTGCATTACCGTGAAACAAAACCGAACTGGCTGCTGAACTTTCAAAACATTGTAGTAGTCAAGGAATTTTTCCCCAAGTAGTTCAAATGCGTGGTCGTCGGTATAGGAATCATCCTCGGAGAAAACATCGTCCCATTCCATACGAATGTTCATATAATAGAACAAGAAACGGCTGAACAAACCATTTTCGGCATCGGGGATGAGGTTTGTTATTTGTCGAGGTGTGCCAGACAGAAGGACGGAGAATTTAGGTTTGTCGAGTTCCACAAATTCGTTTTCCTTGCGACGATTGTAGGAAATTGGCTCGTGATGGAACGCCTTGCGAAGTCCGTCAGAGAAATTTCCGAAATCGGAATTGAACGTATTCGCAAGCGTGTCACCTTCGGTTTCAAACATTAGGCCAACGCCGTCATTGTCGTTGAGAACCTTGTACACTGATGTGGCACTGCTATTTGCAGGCATAAATAATGTACGCAATGGTGGTTCTTCGGGTTGTTCGTAGTCGGGATTTTTTCGGTTGGCGACATATTCCGCCTGTTTGCGTTTATAGTCCTCGTATTCCGCTTTGTTGCGTTCACGCATGTGTTTTTGAATGGGTTCGACTAATTTACGACAGAGCGACAATCGGCCTTTTCCTGCCGATGCTTGTGCTGTGATAAAAACAAATAGGTTTGGATAGACTTCACGTTTGTTGTACACGCCGTATATGTTTGGCAAACAAGCAGAAAAAACGGCAAGAGAGCCCAATATCAACAAATCCGCATCTTCGTCAGAATGTGCCTTTTCTACTATCTGCGTCAGCAAATACGGCAAATCGTCCTTAACAAGGTT
>JAEEQV010000005.1:0-22328 GCA_016285445.1 Bacteroidales bacterium | reverse complement strand
GAAACTCGTGTCGGGATAGAACAGACCGTTGGTGTGGTCTATGTTGCGGCGGCTGATTACCGTCATTTGTGGCACGCCGTTCTCCACCGAGAGTTCCACCACCGAAGCCCCGTAGAGTTCGCTGTCGAGAATCGCCTTTGTCAAGTCCTGAAGGATAGGGATTTTCCGTAGCTGTTTGGTGGGTTCGTCGAGCACCTTTTCGTTGTCGTCGATGAGTTCGAACGGACGGGCGATGGTTTGCTCGTGGCGGTTGTTAATCTGCGATGTCAGCAGCGCGTCGTCGCTCACCGCCGTGTAAATGTCCTGTAGCAGATACATACGCGGTTTGTCGGCGAGCATTGCGTAGCGTTTCGCACTGTTCCAGTCGGCGATGTCGCGGCGCGTCATCGTTATGCTTTTCCTTACTATTTGGTTTTGGAGTGAGTTCTTTGTAGCCATAATTGAATTAAGAATTAAAAATTACACTTTGAGCCTTTCTATTCGTGGTTGAACTTCGGCCGCGAAATCATTCGGAACGGTTTGTGCTCCGATGCCGTGTCGGGTGTTTCGTCGGGAGCGGGTTGCGGCGACGGCAGGTCGGTGAGTACCAGACGGCTGTCGGAATATTCGCCCATGCCGGCTATTTTTTCGAGTGTTCGGACGGTGTTGTCGTAGTGTGCCTTCACACGCTCGTATATCACGTCGGGGTTGGCAAGTTCGCAGATGTTCCACGCTGCCACACGTTCCACGAGCCGCATCACAAACTTGTTGCGTGCGTCGCCTGTCGCGCCGAAAATCGCGTCGATGTCGTAGAGCTTCCACGCTTGGTACTGTTGTTTGCTGAGTCCTGCCGACTCGCGTCGCTCGTTGGCGGCGTGGAAATAACCTTTCACTTCGGAGATTGCCGACTCTATGCCCTCGGTCACAATGTCTATGTTGTCTTCGGTAATCTCGTTTACTTGGTACTCGTAAAGCACCGTTTTCATTTCGTCTTCTGTTATAAACATAGTTCTTATATTTTATGCAGAGACGCCACAATGTGACGTCTCTACTGGTTAAAATCTTCGTGATACACGTCTGATTGAAACAAACTTCGCCTCGCTGGTTCGTGTGCGTTGACTCAACATCCAGATGGCCGATTCAAGTGCGTCGGGTGCGTCGTCGTGTGCACGGCCGCCTTTCTCGAACATAAGCAGCTGTTCTTCGAGAACCTGCATTCCCGGCGAGTTTTTCTCTTTTTCGTTGAAAACCACAAGACCACGCTCAAACAGCGGCTGCATTGCCTCTATACGTGCGAACTTGTCGCCTTTCTTGCGTGCGTCGCCACGTATTGGAACGTGGTGGCCTACGGTGTTGCCCACTTTCTTAAACTCGTCGAGCATCAAGTCCTGCATGAAGTTCGATTCCATAAAGTACAGCACCGGCACTTTGCCGTCAACGTAGTCCATCACGTCGTAGTGCCAGGCAATCATCTGGCTTACGCTGGTTTGGTCGGCGTATGCTTTTATAAGATGGAAATGCCCGTCGGGTGTCTTGCCAACAAGCATTGTGGCTTTGTAGTCGGCGGTTGCCGAGTTCTTGAACGACGGGTCGGTGTAGCAAATCAGCTGGCGGTATTCCTTCAACTGAAGTATTTTTCCGTAGCGTATGTCCTTGGCACGGAACACGGAGCCTTCGGTGGTGGGGTTGTTCATATACTCCTTCTGGAAGTTGCGTTCGCCCATCATCTGCCGCATTTCGGCAACCTCGGCTGCGGTGTAGTTTTCCTTCCATGTGGGTTTGCCGTCGCGGTCGAGAATGTTTACCTTGGTGTGGTACACGCCTGGTCGTTCTATTATTTTCGACAGCACGGAGTTCTTGGCAATGCGGTTGCCAACCATAATGAAGCGTCCGCGTCCTGCCTCCATTGCTCCGAACAAAGCCGACAGAACCCACTCGGTTGCTTTCGACACTCGCTGTTCGTTACGCACCATCTCGTCGTCGTCGATGTCGTCTATTATTATATAGTCGGGACGGCGCGAATGTTCTTTAAGACCACGGGGTGACTGTCCACGGCCAAGCGAAGTGAAAAAATATCCGTCGCTTGTCGAAAACTTGCCTTCCGCCCAGTTGCCCTCCTTAATCTGTTTGCCGAAGTCGGCAATGAACAAATCATTGTATTGAAGTTCCGCCTGAAGGTCGGCAAGCAGCTGGTCGGCGGAATCCTCGCTTTTTGAAACAAGCACCAAGGTGTGGTATTGCCGCTGCTTTTGAATTTTGAGCCAAAGGGGAACCAGTACGCCGAAGTGCGTCGATTTTGCGTGTCCGCGAGCCCACTCGAACACGGCGCGTGCGTTCGGGTTTCGAAGAATATAACGTGCGGCCGTAAGTTGGAATGCTCCGCAGTCGCACCGTGCTATATGCGGAAAGTAGGTCTTTACAAAGTAATTATAGTCGCGCTGGGCACGTGCTATGCGTGCCGCCTTGACCGAGGCGTCCTCGTGGCGGTCTTTCCTGAAAATTTCACCGCTGCGGATTCCTTCTTGAAGCAGTCGCCACTCCCTGTATTTCTCGGTTTTTGTTATATCCATTCCTCACTTGTTTTGATGCAAAATTCCGCCTTACGAGAAAAAAACTAAAATATTGTTATCACTTTGATACTTATATTTTTATAGGTATTGCGATTGGTGAAAATTTGCATCGTAAACAATTTTTCACAATGGCGACGAAACAAGAATTGAACAAGAAAAAAGAGATTGCCTGCTCAATGTATATGCAGGGCAAACAGCAGAACGAGATTGCCGAACTGCTCGGTGTGAGTGCGAACACCATAAACAAATGGGTAAACGACGGACATTGGGAGGAACGGCGTGCCGGCATAGGCATAACTCGAAGCGAAATTGTCACCAAAACATTACTATATGCGAGCCGACTTCTTGACAAGCTCAACAGTCAGGATGTTGACCTGACCAACACTGGAAAGATAATCGACCAGATTGTGAAACTGTCGGCCACAATACAGAAAATCGACAAGCAGACCACCGTCGTCGATGCGATTGAAGTGTTCCAGGCACTTAATAAATGGTTGCTTGCAAGAATGGAGACCGACAAGAACATCACACCGGAGTTGTTGCAGCAATTCCAACACTATCAAGATTTATACATATCGGAAAAACTAAACGAGAAATAAGATGGGAAAGAAAACTGTATTCATATTATGCGACGGAAACAACGTGAACAGCTACGGTTTCCGCACCGATGTCCAGAAACTGGTTCTTGACAGATTCAAGGCAAATCCCGTAATGCTGTTCTCGCACGACAGCGACAAGGTGATAGGCCGATGGGAGAACATCAAGATAGAAGACGGCAAACTGACCGCCGAGGCGGTGTTCGACACCGACGACGAAGACGCAAAGAAAATTGCAGGCAAGGTTGAACGGGGATTCCTGAAAGGTTGCTCCATAGGAATGATGGTGCTTGACGTGCGGGAAGACGAAAACAGCATTCCAACCGTAACCGCGGAACTCCTCGAAGCGTCAATCTGCGCATTGCCGAGCGACTCGCACGCAATACGCCTGTACGACAAGAACATGAAGCAGCTCACCATTGGCGAGTTGCGGCTTCAGATGCAAAACAATACTAATTTAATACAAACAAAAATGACTGAAAAAGAACTGAAAGAGAAAGTGGAGGCCTTAGAGGCACAACTTTCGGAAAAGGACAAAAAAATCACTGAACTCGAGGCAAAAATCGCCGAAAAGGAAAAACAAGCAGTGGATTCTTTCTTGGACGCAGCCGTGTCGGAAGGCAAGATTGCGAAAGGGGAAAAAGAAAACTTCGCCAAATTGGCAGTTTCCGACTTCGAGACTGTGAAATCGCTTGTTGAATCACGCCAGGGCAAACCATCGGTGAGTTTGGCGGGAATGGTCAATTCCAAACAGTCGGTTGACGGCGAACGTGCCAACTGGACGTACATGGAATGGATGAAGAAAGACAGCGAAGGGCTTGCCAGACTGAAAGCAGAGAACCCGAAAGAGTTCGAAAGACTGCAACAAACTTTGTAAAATAACAATTAACTCATAATTATTAACTCTTAATTCAATAAAGTCATGTTAAAACAAATTTTTGCAAACATCATCTTATCATTGTTCTACCCCGCATGGTCGTGGTTGAACGAACTTACGTCGATGGACCACATGGTATCGGCAAACAAAATCAATCTTGCGGAAGTCGGTGCCGACCCGGAAGTAGTGCAAGACAACAAGCAATGGCCTCTTGTGCCGACTGGAAGAACCGACAATGGCGTTGAGATTGTTCTCGCCACGTTCGACACGGTTCCTACACACGTAACCAATGTAGAGGAATTGGAAACAAACTACAACAAATGCGAGTCGGTTGTACAGCAGCATGTGAACTCGTTGCGTACATTGGCGGCAAAGAGTGCGGCCTACAACATCGCTCCCGAAAGCAATTCAGCCAACACTCCTGTATTGGCTACAACAGGAGCCGACCGTGGCGACGGCAACAAGGCGTTGACCTACAATGATTTGCTCCGTTTGCGTACCGCATTCAACAAAAAGAACTATCCTGTTGAAGGGCGCGTGCTTTTGCTCTGCCCTGAACACGAGGAAGATTTGTTGGCCGAAGACGTAAACCGTTACAACCAGATTATGACGACTGGCCAAGTTGCGGGATTCAAGGTATATACGTTCAATGGCAATCCTAACTACAGCACTGCGGGCGTGAAAGCTGGTTACGGAACAACCAATGCACAACCTGCATCAATCGCATTCCTCAAGAGCGAAGTGATGCGTGCGATGGGAACAATCGAAGGCGAACCTGAAAAACGCTGGGCAGACTACCGTGGTTGGTTGTTAGGTTTCCAATTGCGTTTCGTGGCTATGCCGTTCCGCAACCAAGGAATCGCGGCAATCTATTCGGCTTCGGCTTCTGAAACGGCTCCAAGCGATGACAATTCGCAAGGCGGCGACAACGAACCAGTAGTTCCTACAATCAGCGGTGCTTCTACAATTGAAGCCGGTGCTGCGGCAAAATCGTACAACCGCACGTATGCAGTAAGCGACGGCTCTGAAATAGAAGTGGCAGTTGACGACCAAGAAAACGACTGGTTGAACGTTTCGGCCACAGGCAACAAGGCAGTGATTTCTGTAGCGGCATTCGACTACAACGCCGAGGCAACTTCGCCACGTACGGCTACGTTTACCGTAAGTGCAAACGGAGCGACCAAGCAAGTTACTGTTTCACAAAAAATGGCTGCTGAGGCGTAATGACTCGTCAGGAATACAGAAGACTGTGCAGGGAACGCGAATCCCTCCAGAAACAGGTGGAAAACAGAGCGACAGCCGCATTGCACGACAAGCGGCTGCCTCTTTGGATTCGCAAGGTGAAACTGAACCAGCTGCACAAGAAAGGTCTTCTGATGAACATAGAATCGGTTAATAACTAAAACGTACCATGAGAACCGGGACAAGCGGCATAGAACTGATTAAGCGACACGAGGGTTGCAGACTGCGGGCATATTTGTGCCCGGCGGGCGTGCCCACCATCGGCTACGGTCACACCAAAGGCGTAAAGCTTGGCGATGTGATTACAGCCGTCCAAGCGGAGCAACTGCTAAAGGAAGATGTCCGTCCAATTGAGGCATTCTTGTCTCGACAGGGACTGACCCTTACGCAGAATCAGTTCGACGCCCTTGTATCGTTTTGCTACAACTGCGGATGCGGTGCGTTCCAGCGTTCGTCGCTACGCAAGGCGATAGCCGAAGGTTACAGCGACGCTGTTGTGCGTGAGTGCTTTATGCGGTGGGTGAAAGCCGGTGGAAAAGTTCTTCCAGGATTGGTGAAAAGACGTACCGACGAAGCCGAATTATTCTTGAAACGATAATGAAAAAGGAAATCAACATACGGTTCATTCTTGCTGCCGTGGTGGTGGCTTTCGGAATACTGCTGATTGTGGCAGGGTTCATAGTTCCGCCAACAGGCGTGATAGATGCGAGCGTTCTCACCGCGTTCGGCGAGGCGCTGACTTTTGCAGGCAGCGTTCTCGGCATCGACACGTCGTACCGCAAGAAGAAACTCGACATTCAACGGAAGGAGGAAGTATGCGAAGACTGATTCTTATAGTGTGTGTGCTGATTGCATTGTGTTCGTGCCGAAGCCAGAAGGCCGTGCAGAACGAAAGTTCGTCGGTACTGACGGTGACGGTTCACGACACGGTGTACCAGACACGCCTTCAGGAACGGCTCGACAGCGTGGTCTATATCTACCGCAACGACACGGTGATGATTGACCGCTGGCACAACCGCACCAAGGTTGACACCGTGTATAGGAACTTTACGGAGTACGTGCACGACACCGTGCGGGTGGTTGAAACCATACAGCAACCGAAGAGCGTTAAATGGTCGGTTAAAGACGATTTGAAAACCTTTTTGGCGTGTGTGGGATTGTCGGTGTTTCTGCTGTTAGGATTAAAGTTGTACAACGACAAACGGAACTGATATGGGAAAGAAAAAAACTAAAAAGGAAACATCGGCATTTCCGGTACTGACAAATTCTTTGTGGAAGTGTTCGGATGGAATATGCTATTCTGATGTTTATTTAGCAAATCAACACGAAAAACAAATAAAAAACAAAAAACGATGAACGACATTAAATTTACAAAGACCAACGGCGGATTGGATCGTACAGCCGCCAGCGAAGACCCGATTTCGGGATTGGTGCTATTCAATTTGACAGGAACAGGCGAGAGCTCTACTCCGTTTGTTTTTGGAACCGAAGACGGACAAATCAAAGGATTTGAAGCCGTGACAGTCGGTAATGAAACAGCATACGTTAAAAAATTCACGTTTGCCGAACAATTGGAGGAATGCGGTATTGAGTATGAAAAATACGAGGATACAGCATTGAGCGAATTGCAGAAAGCAAAAAATTTCGTCCACTACCATATTTCTGAATTTTTCAGAATGAATGCAGGTGGAACAGTGTATTTAATGCTTGCAAACTCCGATGTGTCGGTTGATGCCATTGCCGTGTTGCAAAACTATGCCAACGGACGTTTGCGTCAAATTGGCGTAATGACAAACGGCGACAATGCCACCGCATATCAATTGGCGTTGACGGAAATGGAAGCGAACCACAAACCTGCCAGTCTCGTTCTTACAAAGAGCGGAAAAAATGTTGAATTGGCAACATTGACAGGAACATCATTGGAAACAGCAGGACGCTGCAACGTGTCGGAACTGATTGGTTGCGATTTTGATGTTACCAAGGTAAACGAACTTGGTGATTATGCCTATTTCGGTTGTTTAGGAACTCTGTTGGGTGCAATCAGCAAGGCAAGTGTGAACGAGTCAATAGCGTGGGTTCAGAAGTTCCCGTTAGGATTCGAGTCGCCGGCATTGACAAACGGCAACCTTATTAAGAATGTTTCGGAAGGCAATCAGGATTTGTTAAATGCAAACCGTTACATTTTTGTCCGCACATACGTGGGCGACGCAGACTGCTATTTCAACGACAGCCATACGGAAGATTCAGTGACAAGCGATTATGCGTTCATTGAAAACGTGCGCACAATAGACAAGGCGTGCCGAGGCATACGCAAGAACCTACTTCCGTATATGAATTCGCCGATGAAGGTTTACTCGCAGACAGGCAAGCTCGACCCAACGACCGTTTCATATTTGCAATCAATAGCATCTGACGCGTTGACAGATATGGAAAAGGTAGGCGAAATTTCTGGTTATTCGGTTAAAATAGACCCTGACCAAAACGTGCTTGCAACTTCGGAACTCGAAATCATTGTGAAGAAAGTTCCTGTTGGAGTAATCCGCAAAATGAATGTTAAAATAGGTTATACTACTAAATTGTAAAGGAGGATTCAAAAATGGAAACACCGCAAATAACAACAGTTGCGCCATTGATAAACGGCGTTGAATATGGATGGGCATCAGTAAATATGATGATAGCAGGAATGCAGACGGTTGGCGTTACCGCATTCGACTTCCAAGAAAAGCAAACAAAGGAAAATATCTATGGCATCGGGGTTAAACCTATTGGGCGTGGATATGGCAACATCGAATCAAATGGTAGCATTACTCTGCTTCGTTCCGAGATTGCCGCTATTCGCGAAAGTGTGCCGACCAAAAAACTCATCGACATTGCTCCGTTCACCATTGTATTAAAATACATCCCGACAGCCGGTGAAAAGATGGTGACAAAGATTTTCAAGAATGTTGAGTTTACCAACGACGACTACGGAATGAAACAAGGTGACACGAAAGAGGAACAACAGTTGGATTTGGTAATAGGTAGCATCGAGGAGGAATAGCCATGAAACAGTTTTTTGAAAAAAGATATGGCAAAGCTCAACTGGATGCGTGGAAACAGAAATACGGCAGCATTTTCGGCTACAAGACCGAAGATGGGAAAAGCTGCGTTCTTCGCTGTCCTGACCTCGATATTATTGATGCTTGCAGGACTACCAGTGGCGGAAGTTCCATCAGGTTCGACAAGGCGCTTGTGGAAAACTGTTGGCTCGATGGCGATGAGGAACTCCGCAAGGAAGACAAATACAAGATGGGCTTGTTCGACTGGCTTGGTACCATAATCAAGAAAGTCGAAGGCAATCTGGTGGAGTTGTAAGCCTTTGCACCATAGAAAAGCCCGGCGTTTCGGAGCGGCGGGACAGAGCAAAGGCATTGCAATATTTGTACAGAATGATGAGGGCGTATGTGAGGTATTACCTTAAATATACGCCCGACGTTCTGGACAGAATGACCACCAAACAACTCGTGGAGGCATTCCTTGATGTTTCGTTTGTGAGAAAACGGAAAAATCCGATGGAAGCAGAAGAATGATTTAAACTAAAATGTACAAAATCAACGATAACTCTATCAAACCAACAATAAGTAAAATCAACTTAGAGAGCTTTGGATAAAGCATCGCAAAAATCATATAGCAAAAAAAAGTAGTCATTTTCAATTAATTATAGTGCAATATACAACAAAAAAGTAATTATGTCAACAAATTCCGTAAAATATCCTATAGAGGTTGTCGATAAATTTAGCATTCCAATGCAAGATTTTATTAACAATGTGGATTCTGCACAACAAAAAATGGCAAAGTTTTCTGATGCTATGGAGAAACTCTGGAATGGTGCAAAAATCATTGCTTCTATTGGTATTGTGTTCAAAAAAGCCTTTGATTTCGGAAAAGAATCGGTAAACGCCAGTAATCAAATAGAGGTGTACGAGGCATCTCTTAAAAATATGCTTGGTACTGCCGATGCGGCACGTGAACGTATGCAGGACTATATGCGTATAGCCCAGGCAACGCCGTTCGACTTGCCACAGGTGGTTGAAGCTGGAAACAAACTTCAGGCAGTAGGAAAATACAGCGAAGAAAACCTGAAGATGCTCGGCGACTTGGCTGCGGTGAGCGGCAAACCTATGGAACAGGCATTGAACGCATACACAAAAATGGCTTCGGGGCAGAAAGGCGTGGCTATTGATATGTTCCGCGACTTGATGATTACCACCGAAGACTGGACTAAAGCAACAGGCAAAGGCGTTGACAAAAGCGGTCAGTTACAGGCAAGCACCAAGGAACTGCTTGCGGCTTTGCCACAGATTATGAAGTCGAAGGGTTACCTTGGTATGATGGCATCGCAGGCGGAAACTACACAAGGAAAACTTGCAAATCTTGAAGATGGAATATTCCAGTTGAAAGCTGCCATAGGCGAACAACTCCGTCCTACCGTGCTGAATTTTACGAGTTCTGCAAGCCGTGCGGTTGACGCAATGAAACGCTGGGTGGAAATTCCGCTTGAACAAAAAATAGCAGCCGAAAAGCAGGAACTGAACTTTTTGGTGGAACAGTTACTCGATACCAATACAAAAGAAGACGAACGGGCAACTGTAATTGACACTCTACAAAGGAAATATCCTGAATTCCTGAAAAACCTCAATTTGGAAAAATCGACCAACGAAGAAATTGCTACAGCACTGCAAAAAGCCAACGATGAATACGACCGTAAAATGAAAAATGCGGCCATCAACAGGAAAATAGAACAACTTCAAGCGGAACAAGGAGAAACTATGGATGATATTATGGCTTATAAAGCATCCATAGATGGGAAGAAAAAATATTCAACATTAGTCTTAAAACAAAAAGAAATTACTGACAGAGTATTTGGTAAAGATGAATTTGGACATTATGAATTAGATGATGAAGGGCATTTGTTTCACTACTATATGAAGGGTAGAACTTCTTATCGAGACGAAAAGAAAGATTGGGAAAAAGACATACCAGAAGAAACCGTAAAAGAGTTGCTTAAAATACATGATGAAATGGTTATAGCTAAAGAAGCTATGACCTTTTTGGGTAACGATGAAAAAAGACTTAAGAAAGCAGAAAAGGCATACGAAAAATATAAAAATACCATAAAATTCTGGGAAGATATGCTTGAACCAGAAAACAAACCCGATGACAACGGAAACAACGGCAACGGAGGTTCTTCCGCCGCTTCAGCACTTGAAGATGCCTCGACTACAATTTCAGCCGGTGGAAAATCGGTGAAGAATTTCAACATAACAATAAACGACGGCTTGGTGAAGGAAGTGGTGAACAACTTCAACAGTTCCGACGACGACCCTGCCAGCGCAAGTTTGTTTATGGAAAAACTGAGTGATGCGTTACAAACGATTGTAAACGATGTGAACTATGCAGCAAACTAACGACTTACATACAAGGATTATTGTAAAACTACAAGACACGTTTGGCGACACCAATGTCCGCAGAGCCGTGAACGCACACAACACAGCCAAACTCGTAGGAACAACCGTGGCAACCGCCTCGGTTAAAAGCGGACTCTATGGTGTGGCATTAGGAACGGAACCCATAGAGTTCGACCCCTATAACGATTTGCTTCAGCTTGAGGAACTGAACACCGACAACTCGCTCATATTGAAAAACAAAGACAACACACAAATTGGGCTTGTAGGTGTTAAGATTGACGTGACCAAGGTAAACAAGATAGTGGAGACGCAACTTGTGAACCGCGAGGGAAAAGTAAAGGAGTTCATTCAAAACGACGATTACACAATTACTATAAAAGGGAATTTATACGGAAACCGTAACAAGTTTCCGCTTGCGGCATTACAACAGTTGCTTGAAGTGCTACGCCCAAATCAAAACATGGAGATTGCAAGTCCTTACTTGGAAGCTTTTGGTATTTGCAAAGTAGTATTAAAACAAGCTGAATTTAAGCAATCGAACTTAAAATACTTTAATGTAATGCCATTCGAATTAACAATGGCGAGCGATATGGATTATAATTTTTTAGTGGAGGATTAAGTATGTTTTATTTAAGACCAGGAACAACACAATCAAATGTTATTGCAAAATCTTCATATCCTTGTGAGACAATGCGAACGATAAAATCAGCATATTCTCTTTGCGAAACAATTTCCCATTGTCCACATTCTGATGCACAGCAATCAACTATTTTTACCTTTACAGATTCGTATCCTCTATCAACAATTGTAATCTTAAAATCTTCAGTCCCGGAATCTGAAGTTATAAATACCCTTCCATGTAATGGAATACCCTTACAAGAACAATCATTATCTATGGGATTTCCTGCGAGCAATTGCAGAGGCAGAAAACAAATCAACAATAACAACAAGCGTTTCATAGCATAAAGAGATTAAGATGTTAACACTCGAATGTAAAATACAAATATGTTCCAAAGATACACAAAAAAAAGTGTATTTCAACTATGTTAACAGCATTGTTGTAACCACATCGTGCGGAAACCTTTCCGACACGGCGGTTGTGAAGATTCCTCGGAAAATTTCGTGGCAGGGGAAATCCATAACCGATTTCATCAACCGCGACGATTCCATTTCAATCCAAATGGGCTACAGCGAATATGGTCTTAAAACGGTGTTTGAAGGGTATATAAAAACCATTGAAAACGGCACTCCAATCACCATCACCTGTGAAAACGACATGCGCCTGTTCAAGACAATCAATGTGGAATCAAAGCAATACAAGAACTTCAATATAAAGGACTTCATTCAAACCTATGCACAAGGAGTGGAAGTCGAAGTGCCTGGCGAACTCCGTTTCGGAACTGTCAATGTTCAGGAAATGACGCTGGCACAGGCATTGGATAAACTAAAAGGAGCATTTCCGTGGCTTCGCTGTTTCTTCTATGGTCATAAATTCATTGTGGTTTCAAATGTGGCAGCGCGTCAGGACTACAACAAAATAACGCTTTCGCCCGACCGAAACATCATAAGCGACGACTTGAAATATTCCGTCAAGGAAGATTTGAAGATTGCTGTTGTGGGCAAGGTCATAACGAAAGACAATAAGAAGATAGAGGTAATAGTCCCCGACGAGGCAATAGAGACCAAGACCAGCGGCAAGACCGTGACAAAGAAAGTCCGCACTTCGTGGAGCAAACACGAATGCCTGTGTCCGGGAGCAACAACCGAAAAAGAGGTTCGCAAACAGGCAACCGATATGCTCAACGAACTGGTGCAGGACAAAATGACGGGAAGCATTACGACTTTCGGCGTTCCCTATATCCAGAAATGCGACATTGTGACGTTGAAAGACGATTATCGCAAGGAACGGAATGGGAAACGGTTCTACGTTGACGGTGTTGTCTATACGTTTTCCACAACGGGCTACCGTCAAAAAATAACACTTGGTTACGAACTACATTAAAAGATTGGACTATGGGAAAAGAACGAGAATGTGCGGAAAACCTGAGACGAATTGTAGGAACTGAGGCAAAACAGTTCGACACGTTTGTCTGTCACGTGAATAGCGTGAATGGTGCAACCTGTGAAGTAAAACGCTTGCTCGATGATAAAATAATACCCGATGTCCGTCTGAATTGTAGTTCCGACGCATCACATGGTATTGTGGTTGTTCCCAAGGTCGGTTCTGCGGTTCTGGTCACAAGCATAGCCGATGACGACAATTTTGTGGCACAGTTTTCTGAAATTGACAAAATCACCATTGTTGCTAATACCGAAATCGTGATAAACGGCGGTTCGTTGGGCGGATTGATTAAGATTGAAGAGTTAAAGAATAATCTGAAGTCTCTGAAAGATTATTGCGAAGCCCTGAAATCTGCTATCGCAACGGGGCTTACAAGTGTTGGTGCAAGTACGGCGGCAAGTGGTGCGGCTGGAGCACAAGCATTTAATGGAGAAATGACAGGAAAAACAATTTCGTTTTCAGATATGGAAGACAAAAACGTAAAACATTGAATTATGAACGGAATACTTATAGACAACACAGGCGATATAAAGATAGTGAACGGCAAGATGCAGATAGGTTATGCCGATGCCGACATCACGGAGCGGATTCTGCAAATGAAACAAGGAGAATTGAAGGAACATCCGTTGATTGGGGCAAACACCCATAGAGGATTAAACGGTCGTTTAAGTCCTTTTTGGCTCGGCAACGTGAAAGAACAACTGAAAGCCTGCAAAATAGATTTTAAGTCAGTAAAACTAACAGATAACGGAGTTGAAGTAGAGTTATGAAGTATTCAGTATTAAACGGACAATCACTGTTCGACGTGGCGGTTCAGGAATGCGGCGACGCTTCGGCGGCGTTCGAGCTTGCATTGCGTAACGGCTTGGCGTTGAGCGACGAACTCACCAACGGCGACGAGTTGGAACTGCCATCGGTTGAAGACAAACGCACCGTGGCACAGTACAGAGCCGACAACGTGTTTCCCGCAACGGCAATCACCGCCGAACAGTACAACGAAACCATTGAAGGCGAAGGCGTGGAGTTCTGGGGAATAGAGTTCGATTTTATAGTGAGTTAATAGTTAAAAATTAAGATATATGGCACGAGAAATTAAAGTGATAAAAGACGAAATGACGGCGGAGTTCATAAGCAATCCAGCCGTGGTGGAAAAATACGGACTTGACACAGAAAAGTCGTTCGACGCGCAGTTCTCGAAGGCGAGCATAGAGAGCATACTGTTCTATGTGTTTGCGTTCTGTGCGTGGACGGTTGAAAAACTTTTCGACACGCACAAGGCGGAAGTCACGAACTACATTGACGAGATGAAGCCCCATTCGCTCCGCTGGTATGTGAACAAAGTTAAGGAGTTCCGCTTCGGCCAGTCGCTCATACCCGACACCGACCAATACGACGACACCGGCTTGACCGACGAAGACATTGCCACAATGCAGATAGTGAAGTACGCCTCGGCTGAGGAGACAAACGGAAAACTATACATAAAGGTCGCCAAAGACGGTTCCGAAGGTCGCACGCCTCTTTCACAGGAAGAGGAAGACGCCCTTTCTGTATATATCAACGAGGTGAAAGACGCAGGGGTGAAGATTTCGGTACGGAACGCACCAGCGGTAAAATTCTGCCTCAATATAGAAATATATTACGACCCACAAGTATTGGACGGTGAAGGTAATTCACACATTAGTGGCGGAACGCCTGTTGTCGAAGCCATAAAGGATTATATAAAAAATCTTCCTTTCAACGGCGAATATCGCAATGTTGATTTGGTTGATAAACTACAAAAAGTGCCTGGTGTAATTATACCTGAATTGTATTCGGCATCGTTCAAAATACAGAACGCCACGGAATACACACAAATTGTAGCAAAGGAGAAACCGTTCAGCGGGTACTTCGAGTTTGTAGATAATGATTCACAAATAAAATATACAGCGTATGCAGGTGTATAATGTAGATTTCAAAAAACTGGCTTTGCTGCTATTGCCGACGGTATTGAGAAAACCAATAGTCTTCGCATTGCTGAAGTCAGCATGCAAGGCGTTCAGTTCTATGCAGGGAGAATTGTTCCGCCAACGTGAAGAATGCAACGTAAGAATGACGCACACATCGCAAGTATGCTATTTGAAGGCAATACTGAACAAAACATTCTGTGTCGATACCGAGGCATCGTTCAACATAGTTGATGTTGACAATATTTCTGGCGAATGGCTTATGACCTATCAGGAAGAGCACATTGAGCAATACGAGCATATAATACCAGTGGTTTCGACAACGGAAGCGACGATAGTATATACGGAAAATGCAATACATGAGATTTCGGCGGACTTTTTAGTGGAAATACCATCAGAATCAGGTATAGTGTTAGACCCCGACAACGACAAAAGCAAACAGATGCGTTCCATTGTGGAAATGTATCGTCTTGCAGGAAAACGGCCGATATATAGCGTAAATAATGTAACGAATAACAACTAAAATAAAGTAGAGATTATGAACAGACAAGATTTTCTAAAAGAAGACTACAACGGCAAGTTCCCTATTTCGGCGAACACCTTTGCTTTTATGCAGGAACAGATTGAAATGGTGGCAAAAATAGCCACAATGTTCGGCAACAATGTGATACTAAAAAAGCCAACAGGTTCATCAGATGGGTTAATCGTCATACGTGGTGAGTTGCTCCCTTTGAGACCAATTAGCGATGCAAACACAGTCGAATATTACAATATAAAGACGAATAAAGAAACTGTGACGGCTCAAGATTCGGAGTACGCCGATGCCAGAATAATACGTTACGTTGAGGGCGAACGTACAGCAGGTTCTGAATATATAAGAGCAAGTTCAGTAAGAGACTTGTCAGCTGGTAATACTTCAATAAAGTTTGACCAGTGGATAATCCCCGTTGGTGGAATTATTATGTGGAGCGGAAGCGTAAGCAATATTCCTGAAAACTACGCCCTTTGTGATGGCACCAACGACACACCCAACCTCAAAGGGAGATTTATTGTGGGCTATGACCCTGACGATACTGACTACAACGCACCAAGGAAAACAGGTGGAGAAAAAACTCACTTGTTGAAAGAGACCGAAATGCCTCGACATAATCACGAATATAGAGATGCTTATTTTGCGGAAAATGCCTCTGTTAATAATGAGTATAGTATTGCAGATAGAAGCAAACCTAATAGGTTCTACGGTACTAATGAAGATACCGACAACGATAACGTGCCAATTTATTTAAAAGATAACCCATCCACAGAGTATTGTGGTGGTGGTATCGCTCACGAGAACCGTCCGCCATACTACGTATTGGCATTCATAATGAGAAAGAAATAATTTAAAACAATTTTACCATGGCAAGACAATCATTAGCAACAATTAAAAGTTGGTTCAAGCGAGGCGCGAAACCGACTCAACAGCAATTTTCCGACACGTTCGATTCGTTCGTCCACAAAGACGACCTTATTCCACAAGAAAAAATAGAGGATTTTGCCGACACCATCAACCAAATGCAGCACGATGTTGACGACGCCTTCGCCAATAGCATTGAGGAAGTGAAGGTAAACGGCGTTCCGTTGGAAAAGGAAGGTAAAAGTGTGAACATAGAGATAGGGCAATCACAGGCAGACTGGGAGCAAAACGACGAGGAAGCCGACGGCTATGTGAAAGGCCGTACGCATTACGAAGAAAAGACTGAGGTCATAAGTATGGAAATCTCAGGAAGTGACGACCGTTTTGAATGGCCATTCACACCAGAACAGGGCGAAACATATAAGCTGACATACATAGAAGACGATACAGAGAAAACCGCATACGGCACTATGAGCGATGTAAGTCCGACACAAGAACATATAAATTTCGGTTCGGGTGTAGGTGCGGTGTACCATATAAAAGGTTCGAACGAAGGGTTCTGGAGTGGATTCGCTACTGTAGAATCAATAACAGTTGAAAAAGTGGACATTCACACGTTGCCGGAAAAGTATATTCCTGAATCCATAGCCCGTAAGTCGGAACTTGCCAATGTCGCCCATACTGGCGATTACGAAGATTTGGAAAACAAGCCCTCGATTCCCGATGCAGCGTCGATGATTGCAACGCACAACGCCGCACAAGACGCTCACAACGACATCCGCCAGATGGCTCTCGGTGCTTCGCGAGGAACATCGTTCACAAACATTCAGGCATTGGTTACGGCACTGAACGCGGCTTCGGTCGATGCCTACCGTGTAGGCGATAATCTATACATCGACACGCTTGAAGTTTCCGATTTGTGGATTGCCGCAGTTGATTCAACCAATGTGCCATATACCTATACAAGCGATAACGACTTCGGTACTGCCGTTGCCGCAGGGCGTGTGCAGATTGGTTACTTCTTTGTTTCGCGGCTCGAAGGCGGTAAGGTGAACATAGACCTTGCAACTCAGTCGGTAAACGGCATGATGAGTGCATGGGACAAGACCAAACTTGATGGAATTACACGTGGAGCTACGAGAGTAACTCGAGGTTATGGGTTTGAGAAACAAACTGGATGGTGTATGGGTAGTATCTATATATGGGATACCCAATATCATAACCCGGGGGCTCCTGATGACATTATTTTAATCTATGCTCCAGATGTGAAGGTTACCAATGGAACTATTTCGGCAAATAATGGTGTGATAGACCTGTCGGCTCCCATCGCTGGCGAAATAGCAGCTGCTGTCGGTGCGTTGGAAGGAACATTGAGAGGCGATTACAATTCGCTTATAGGAAACCTTTCCTCGTCGATAAGCAATGCATTAAGCGGAATATCTTCGGAACTTGCCCAATGCAAAAGAAACGCTCCCGAAATATCTCAATCAACAACACTTGTTGCAGGCGGATTCAACGACTTGGGCGTATTGACCGACGATGTGACGCTTTCGTTGCCGGCAGTAACCGCAGGAACCGCACCTGAATTTAACGGTCAGTTCACGGTTGACGCGAACGGGGCTTTTTCGGTTACGTTCCCGACAGGGGTCGTTATGAACGGCGACACGAACTTGGTTGCCGACGGTGTGTACCAGTTCAGCATCTGCAACGGATATGGTGTAATCGTTAAAATGGCGTAGAAATGAGTGCTTTTAGAAGAATGTTGATGGCAAAGCTCGCACAAGACAGGGCTGTTGTGGAAAGCTACATTGAAGGTTACACCAATGCGGCATTGCACACGATTCATTACTCGCTTGACGGAGGCAACACCTACCAAGGCGTGACCTCCGATGCCGACGCATATTTCAGAATTGACTTGCCGTCGGCACCGACCACGCTGGAAAAATTGTTCTATCCCGGCGACGATGACGAACGCCGCGAGAATTTTGCCATTGTTTACGTAAATTTCTCGCACGTGGCCGACTCGTCGCACATTACAAATATGGCGTGGATGTGTAAGAACTTGAACGAACTGGCAAGCGTGAACCTAAACGGCCTACAGGGGGCAAAACCTACCGACATAGGACAGATTTTCAACTCGTGTGAGGCACTTACGGCATTGGATATGTCAATGCTCAACACAAGTCACGTTACGGCTTCGGTGACGAACCACGGATTTGCCACAATGTTGTATGGTTGCACGGCTCTTGAGACGGTGAAACTGCCTCAGTTCCCTTCAACGGCATACATAGGTAGCAGTCCGTTCGGAATGTGTTCCGCTCTGACAACTATCAGCCAGTGCGGAACTATCGCAACGGATAAATTCCACGTAAATCAGTCCCCACTTACCCGTGCGTCGGCATTGGTGATTATAAACGCACTCGCCGACAAGACAGGCGGAACTGCCGGAACATTGAAATTGTCGGCCAGCACGCTTGCACTATTGAGCCAAAACGATATTACAATTGCTAATGGAAGAAACTGGAATGTGACGAGTTAAAAGCACCCGGCCAATTTTTCGAATATCTCACCCCCCGAAAAATCATTTAAAGCGAAGACCCGCTACCGAGTATATGTCAAAGTATCTCAAGCGGGTCTTCGCTTGCTTTATATGGGTGAGAGCCGCAAAAATAATAAAATATGAGTAATTACAATCAATCTCCGCTCCCTTTTATGGGGCAAAAACGTCGTTGGAGTTCAGAATTCCGACGCGCATTGAAAAATTTCGATAATTGTGACACATTTATCGACCTGTTTGGCGGCTCCGGGTTATTGAGCCGAATGGTAAAAGACGAACGTCCCGACGCTCGTGTAGTGTATAACGATTTCGACGATTATCACGTTAGGATTGACAATATCGGCAGGACAAACGCCCTGCTTGCCGATTTGCGTGAAATTCTCGCCGACTGCGAAGACGGGAAGGTCGTCCGCGACCCGCAAAGGAAAAAGGTTCTAATGCGGTTACGGAAAGAAGCCCAGTCGGGATTCGTGGACTACATAACGCTGTCGAGTTCCCTGTTGTTCAGTATGAACTATGCTACTTCGTACGAACAGTTTGCCAAACAGACTATCTATAACAACGTAAGGCAAACCGACTACAATGCCGACGGCTATCTCGACGGGCTGATAATAGAGAAAAAGGACTACCGAAAATTGTTCTATGAATGGTGCATCTGCGACAAGGTCTGCTTTTTGGTTGACCCGCCGTACTTATCGACGGAATCGGGAACATACACGGGATATTGGCGTTTACACAACTATCTTGATGTGTTGCAGACTGTAAAAGGAACAAACTATTTCTATTTCACCTCGAACAAAAGTTCAATAATCGAGCTCTGCGACTGGCTGGAAAAGAACTACGGTGCATACAACCCATTTCACGGTGCCACACGCGTGGATATAGTCAGCAGAATGAATTACAACAGTGTTTACACGGATATAATGTTATATAAAAGGAAAGATGTTGAATTCAATTTGAATGTTGATTAAATGGTGTTAAAAAAGCAAAGGCAGCTCTATCGGAACTGCCTCTGTTTTTTTGTCCAAAAATGTACTTTTCAATTTGAAAAAGTGGATTTTTTGATTTGGGGGTTATACAAGAATGAAAAATTCGAGGAAAAATGTATATTTGTAACGAATTAAAAACACAGAAGATGATAACAACAGATTTAGACAAGGCAAGTTATAGCCTGGGAATGAATATAGGAGCAAGTCTCAAGGGCGAAGGCGTGAGCCAAATCAATGCCGAAGTGTTCGCAAAAGGACTTTCTGACATGCTCAACGGAGGGAAACTTGAACTTTCGATGCAAGAGGCATACGAGACGATACAAGATTTTTTGGCGAAAGCAAATGCAGCCAAATTTTCTAAAAACATTACTGAGGGAAAGAAATTCTTGGAAGAAAACGGGAAACGTCCTGAAGTAGTAACGCTTCCAAGCGGCTTACAATATGAAATAATCAAGCAAGGGAACGGTCCTAAACCCAAAGCAACCGATACGGTAACCACACACTATCATGGTACTTTAATTGACGGAACGGTGTTTGACAGTTCTGTACAACGCAATCAACCGGCATCATTCCCTGTAAACGGCGTAATTCAAGGATGGGTTGAAGCGCTTCAACTTATGCCTGTTGGCTCGAAATGGAAATTATATGTACCTTCTGAATTAGCGTATGGTGCAAATCCGCACCCGGGCGGACCGATTGAACCACACATGACGCTTATTTTCGAGGTTGAATTATTGGCAATCAAATAAAAATCTTCTGGCTTATGAAACGATTGTTGACACTTTTCATATCAGTTTTTCTTCTGGCTCACCTCTGTTTTAGCCAAAAGAATCTGCAAAAACGTGCCGACGACGCGTTGAAAGCCAACGAGTACACTTTTGCCATCAACAATTATAAAAGTTTGTTTTCACAAATTGAGAACGAAGACCCTAACAAAGCCGTCATTGCTTTCAAAATTGGCTATTGCTATCGACATATTTCAAGCCCGCTTCACGCACAATTATGGTTCGAGAAAGCCATCGACATGAATTATCAAGACCCTGTCGTTTATCTTTATTGTGCCGATGCAATGCGAATGAACGAGAATTTCGACAAGGCAATTTCTTACTACGAGAAATATCATTCGTTGGTTCCATCCGACAAAAAAGCGGATAAAGGCATAGAATCATGCAAGAATGCGAGAAAATGGATTAAAAATCCAACAAATTATAGAGTGACAAATCTCGCCTACGTCAATAGCGAGTTTTCGGATTATTCTCCATTTTACGTTTTTGACGGGAAAGGTTCTTCGTTGTTCTTTTCTTCCTCTCGCTCAAATGCCGTTGGCGATATGATTCACGGCGGTAGCGGACAACGATTCTGCGACATCTATACATCAAAAGAAGACGCCAAAGGTGCGTGGTCGGCGGCAGTTTCGGTTTCCGACCAAATCAATACGACGAATGAGGAAGGTGCGCCAAGTGTTACGAAAGATGGAAAATTCTTGTTTTATACTCAATGTGAATACGGAAGTGCAAAATCATTCTGTAAAATACTGTCTTCCAACAAAATAGGTGCTTCATGGGACAAGCCTGTCGTTGTAAAGTTTTCCGATACGAAAGATACGGTTGACTACGTGCATCCGTGCATTTCGGAGAGCGGTCTCACGTTGTTTTTTGCATCAAACCGACAAGGTGGCTATGGCGGTTACGATATTTGGTACTGCACTCGTCAATCGGTTAACGAGAAATGGGGAAAACCCAAGAACGCGGGCAATATTATCAACACCGAAAACGATGAATTGTTCCCGTATTTACGTGCCGACAGTACGTTCTATTTTGCCTCGAACGGTCACGTGGGCATGGGTGGCTTGGACATTTTCAGAGTAAATCACGACGCGAAAGGCAAAGAATATATTCTTAACTTAATGAGTCCTATCAACTCTCCGTCGGACGATTTCGGCATTTCGTTCAAAGATTCCTTGGAAGAAGGATTCTTCAGTTCCAACCGTCCGGGAGGAAAAGGTTACGACGACATTTATCATTTTTCAATCGTAAAACTGCATTATTCCATTAAAGGGAAAGTACTCAACGAAATGACCAACGAGCCGATTCCGCAGGCGACTGTCGGGTTGATTGGTAGTGACGGAACATCAATGGAAGCGGTAACGGACAACGAAGGGAATTACACGTTTCAACTGAATCCGCAGACCAATTATGTATTATTGGCTATGCATAAGGAATTCCTGAACAGCAAATACAAGATTTCAACGTATGGTCGCAAGGATGACAAGGATTTCGAGGTCAACCTCTATATGACGCAAATGGATGCGGCGATAGAAGTACCGAATGTACTGTACGACGTGAATCGCTGGGAATTACGACCAGAATCCATTGTTTCGCTCAATAAATTGTTGGAAACATTGGAGGACAACCCTTCCATCACCATAGAATTGAGTTCACACACCGACTATCGTGTGGGAACAAAAATGACCAACGAAGAATTGTCACAACTACGTGCCCAATCGGTTGTGGATTTCCTTATATCAAAAGGTATAGACAAGAAAAGACTGACGGCGAAAGGATATGGCGCATCGTCACCAAAACATGTTGATTTGAAATATGCCGACTTGTATCCTTTCTTGAAGGTTGGCGACGTGTTGACACCTGAATTCATACAGAATCTAAGCGA
>JAEEQV010000210.1:0-4546 GCA_016285445.1 Bacteroidales bacterium | reverse complement strand
CGAGTTTCAAATCTTCTGGCTTGAAATTTTTGTCCAGGTAAAGATTCATAATCATTCCGATGCCAAACCGTATTGTGTATGTGTGAGTTGACGAAATCCATTGTTGGATTTTGGGAAACAGTTCGTCACAACGTTTTCCCAAAACTTTTGGCTTCAACGAATCGCAGGTTGCCCAATTGTCAACGTAGGGGAGAAACGTGTCGAGTGCTTCGATGCAATGGTCATAATCCTTGATTTTTTCAATCAAGAATGCGTGTAAGTTGTTTTCTTCATAATATTTATGTGGCAATTGCAGGAGAAATTGTTCGTAGTCGCCTTCCTTGGCCAATTCATTGGCAAATGCTCGCAATTTTGGAACGCGAATACCTATGATGGTTTCAGGGTTGATTGTTGGTATCAGTTTGCTATGAAACTTTTGATACTCACAATCTTGCAAGGAAAATAAATGATTGAGAATTTCTTGATTTGTCATTTTTCAAATTTTTAACAAAGGTATTTTTTTCTGTACAAAAAAACGAAAAATAATTGCTCTTAAAAAGTGTCAGTAACTTATGAAGCACTCTTTTGTGTATTGAGAATAAAATCGTATCTTCGCCCCGAATTTTAGAAGCAGACAAATGGATAAAAATACGATTATCGGAACGGTTCTTATATGTCTTTTAATGGTTGGCTATTATTTCTTTACGCGTCCAACCGAGGAAGATTTGAAACGGAGAGCGGAATATCTTGATTCTTTACGAAATGTAGAATTACAAAAGGAATTACAGCGTCAGGAGGATTCTTTGTTGGCGTTGCAGGCACTAAACGACACTGCTCGTGTGGATTCGGCCATGGCACAAAAAAGTCAGGATGAAGTTACATTGATGCGTGAGTATGGTAACTTTTATAAGTCGGCACAAGGCGAGGAAGAATTTGTGACGCTCGAAAATGAGTTGATTGCCGTTACGTTGAGTAGCAAGGGTGGAAAACCGTATCGCGTGCAGGTCAAAGGATATAAGACGCATTATGGTGATTCATTATATATATTGGCTGGCGACAGCACGCATTTTGGCTTGTTGCTGAGTGCGATAGGTCGATCAACCGACGAAATGTATTTTACAACGAAGGTTCACAAGCCTACTGCAGAACAGGAACAATCGGTTTCGTATCGTTTGTCGGTGAATGAGTTCTCGTATTTGGAATATACTTATACGTTGAAACCAAATTCCTATAATTTGGAGTTGGAAATCACCACGAAGGGAATGGACACCTACATTCGCGAATCGCGCTACAATTTGTTGTGGAACACTACAATGAACGTGTTGGAGAAATCGAAAACGTCTGAGTCACAGAATACCACGATTGTTTGGAAATACTACGAAGACGATACCGAGACATTGAATCCCCGTGCAAAAGACGATGAAAAGGAAAATTTGAGCGGTCAGGTGAAATGGGTAGGTTTCAAACAACATTTTTTCTCGTCGGTTCTGATTGCTGACGATAAATTTGAGCGCGGTGGTAATGTCGCTTCTAAATACTTGACCGACAGCGAAACGGCAATGAAGGATTTTACAGCCAATTTGTTCTTGCCGAAAGAAGAAAAAATCGGTTTGAAATTCTTCTTCGGCCCTAATCACTTGCCAGTGTTAGAGGACCAAAATGTAGATTTGGAAAGTATGTTGGATTTGGGTTGGTTCGGATTTATTACAAAATACGCTATCGTTCCTATTTTCAACTGGTTACGTGGCTTTATCGACAACATGGGATTGGTGATTTTGCTGATGACAATCATTTTGAAGGCAGTTTTGTTCCCATTGACGTGTAAATCGTACCTTTCAACCGCTCGTATGCGTGTGATTAAGCCGTATGTGGATGAAATTAACGAAAGATATCCAAAGCCAGAGGAGGCAATGAAAAAACAACAAGCGACGATGGACTTGTACAAGAAAGTCGGTATTAATCCAATGGGTGGTTGCTTGCCATTGTTGATTCAATTCCCGATTTTGGTCGCTATGTTCCGTTTCTTCCCGGCTTCGATAGAACTTCGTCAGGAAAGTTTCTTGTGGGCTGAAGATTTGTCAACGTATGATTCCATTTTTGAATGGTCAACGCATATTCCGTTGATTTCGTCAATTTATGGAAACCACATCAGTTTGTTCACCTTATTGATGGCTGCATCGATGATTATTGTGAATAAGATTAACACGATGAACACGACGCAAGTGCAAACGCCTGGTATGCCGAATATGAACGTGATGATGTGGATTATGTCCATAATGATGATTTTCTGGTTCAACGACTATTCGGCTGGTTTAAGTTATTACTATTTGTTGGCAAACGTAATTACCATGCTTCAGACTATCTTGATTCGTAGTTTGATAAACGACGAGAAGATTCTTAAAAAGTTGGAGGCAAACAAGGCGAAGGCGGCTACGACAAAGAAACGTAAGTCTCGTTTCCAAGAACGTTTGGAACAAATGGCGAAAGAGCAGCAAAAGAAGATGCGTAACTAATACGCAGACCATAATTACTGCAATGAAGAATATTGCAAAAATCATAGTGTTTTTTGTATCGTGCGCGCTTGTCTTTTCGGCGTGTGGCGGGAAAAAATATGATGGATATACCTACATTAAAAAGTACGATTACTACTACAAGTTGCATGCCTTTGCCGATGCGTACAAGACGGCTCATCCGTCCGATGTGGTGACGGCATTGATTTCGTTTAGCCTGGTAGATGCCGATACGGCTGCGTTTTGTGCGGAGTACGAAGTCGTTGTGGATAAAGAAGATACGCTTGGGTTGCCCTTATTGTTATTAGGAACGCATACGGGCGATAGCATGTCTTTCATCGTTCCAACCGAAAAGTTCGTCTGTGACGCCGTTTTCCCCGAAGAATTTGCCGCATTGGCCTTGGCACCGGAATTGAAATTGTCGGTGAACGTATTGTCGGTGTTGGATAGCGCAAGTTTTCAGGAACATAAAAAAGAACTTGCTTTATGGAAAAAAACCAAGGAAGAATACGAGCAATATCAGATAAAACAGTATCTGAAAAAGCATCGCGTGAAGTTCGTTCACTTAAAATCAGGCATTTATAAACGTATTTTGAAACAAGGAAGAGGAAAAAATCCTAAATTTGGAGATGTGATTACGATTACGTATCAGGGAAGTTTGTTGAACGGCGAAATCATCAACCATTTCACAACCATGGACTTTTCATACGGTACGAAAATGCAGGTGATAGAAGGTCTTGAGTTGGCTATCAAGACAATGAAGAAGGGGGAACGGGCACAAATCATTGTGCCGAGCAAATATGCGTGGGGAGAGGAAGGTATGTCGAACGGGGCAATTGCTCCCTATACGCCCATCGTGTTCGATATAGAATTGAAAAAAATATCAAGATAATAGAGGTATGGATTTTACATTTGAACCAGAAGCGATAGAAAAAGTAAAACGGTTAATTGCTGATAATCAGGTTTTTGCCATAACGACGCATTATAATTCCGACGGTGATGCCATAGGTTCCTCGACGGCGTTTGCAGAAGTGCTTCGGCAAATGGGGAAAACGGTAAAAATCTTGTTGCCCAACGATTATCCTGCTTTTTTTAGATGGATGCACGGCGTGGAAGATATTCTCAGTCTTGACCGCCATTCCAAAGAGGTGCAGAAATATATCGCCTCCATGGATGTGCTTATTTGTCTGGATATAAACCAGTTAAGTCGTACAGAGGATTTGGAACAGTTTTTCGCACAGTCGAACAAACCGAGAATCGTCATTGACCATCATATAAACCTGCAAATAGAGGCAGATGCTGCGTTTTCGTTCCATAAGGCAAGTTCCACATGCGAACTGGTGTACCACATTCTTCGTGCTTGTGGATATGAGAAATTTATCGACAAACACGTCGCTGAGTCATTATATACGGGCATCATGACCGATACTGGACGATTGGATTATTCGTCGAACTATCCCGAAGTGTACGAAGTGATGGGGACTTTGGTAGGAATGGGAATCAACAAGGCGAAGATTCACGACAAAATAAACAATGTGTTTAATTACGACAGATTTCGCTTGCAGTCGGCTGTGATGAAAGATAATTTTACGTATATGCCTGACTATCATGCTGGTTATATGTTTATTTCCAATGCGAACAAACGAGAATATAATTTCCAGTTAGGTGATTCCGAAGGATTTGTAAATATGCCGTTATGTATACGCGATTTGAAATTTGTGGCATTGTTCACCGAATACGAGAAAGGACCTGTAAAGGCGTCGTTTCGTTCCAAAGGCGATTTCCCGGCAAATGAATTTGCAACGGAATTATTTAATGGTGGGGGACATTTTAACGCTGCGGGTGGAAAGTATTTTGGCACGCTTGACGAAGCAATACAAGCATTCAAAGACGGACTTGAAAAATATCGGGACAAATTGGATAAGAAATAGCAAATAAAAAAGACCTGCAATTGCTTGCAAGTCTTTCGTAGCGAGAGGCGGGCATGATCCGCCGACCTCATGATTATGAACCCCTTTACATTATTCGTGTATTTCATTGAAAATCAATCTATTGCA
>JAEEQV010000209.1:0-4594 GCA_016285445.1 Bacteroidales bacterium | reverse complement strand
TACATCACTACTAAAGAAATCCCAATCTTCTTTGTTGGCAATCTGAAACACACCATTGACTTGCAAACATCCAAAAACACCACATATAGAACAATGACCATCGGCTTCATACACATGGCCATGTTCTGCCAATGAATTATTTGAATACTTGTTTGAAACACACTGCGCCGGATATACACGTGGTACATTGACATTTGGTCGAGGAAATGCATCCACATCTAATTCCTGACGCCATACTGTATTTTTTGCATACATTGCATTGGCAAGCGATCCATCATCAAGTTTCAGTGTTGAATTCGGCGTACAATTAGTTACCGTTCCCTTGTGGGCGTCCGAAGTGGTACCTTCAATTTTTTTATCTGAAATACAATCAGTAATAGTACCTATTAATGTATTCGAATCGTTTCCATTATCACCCACAAGATAACCAACTCTGCCATGTGCTTGCAACGTATTGTTAAACGAATAACAATATCTTATTGTACCACCATAGTTGCCACCAGCCACAGCACCTCCAATATGGCCTGACACATTTATAGAGGAACCTATTACTCCACAATTTTCTACAACAGCACCAGGTTGAACAACACCTGCAACAATACCGATACGAACATCTTGATCTACTTGGTCGTAACGACAATTAACAAATACCGTGTTTTTAATTGTACCCGAAAGATTGCCTATGAAACCAGTAACCACTTCACCCATAACTGCGTTGATAGTAAGATTACGAATTGCATAACCTTGACCATCAAATGTACCGGCAAATCCCTTTTGAGTTAATGTTGACACATCGTATTCCAAGATTGTACTAAGCCCAATAGGCGTAAAAGGTTTTCCAGTCATGTCTATATCGTTCATCAAACGACCATTAATGGTATTGTTACCTTTATTTACCTGATTAGCAAACCACTTAAGTGTATTTTCATTATAAATATTATAGTATCCATCTGCACTAAGGGAAGGCACCTCTGTCTTTTCGAACACAGGAGCAATGAGCACATCACTCGTTGGCATGGTAAAACTAAATGTTGTACCATTTTGAGTGACAGATACATTACCCAAAGCATATTTTACGGGACAACGTACAAAATCACACCCCACATCAGGAGTAACGGTAAAAGAAACTGGGGTTCCCGGAGCAACTTCTGCCGAAAAAGAATCACCATTGGGATCCATTTCTGTGGAACCCATCCATTTTACCGAACCATTGGAATATATTTGGTTGGTAACGGCAAACTTAAAATCATCATTTGATTGGCACAAACGAACCGACATACCAGTGAAACTTGGCCCGTACTGTCCAGCCCAAAATTTTGTGTCTTTACCTGTGATTTGGTAGCGAACATATCGCGTACCTGCTGGCAAAACAGCCTGCGCATCGTATTCAGCCCAGTCTGGAGCCGTGGTAAACGTCATATCTACCAATGATACTGTTTGCAAAACATTTTTGTCTGCATCAAGCAAATACACAATCATTTTCATGACACCATTTCTGCTACCAGAAACACCACCGGCAGCATAACCTTGCAACAAAGCTTTACAACCACCATCGAGTTCTGTGGCAGAAAACCCTTTTGCTTCAAGATCTATATCTTGTGTAAGAACACAGTTGGAGTAACTTGTCGCAAAGGTAGATGTTCCTTCTGGCCCCCAACTAATAGCCCAACCAGATCCTCCATTTGTGGTTTTAGTCCAGCCGTCAAAGTTTCCACTTTCGGCACTACCATTCGTTAAAATGTTTGTCTTCCAAGGCGCTTGTGCATAAACTATTGCGCACAATATTAGCGTCAGCATAAGGGATAAAAACTTCTTCATACATTCTCTATTTTAGTCGATGCAAATATAATATAATTAATCAATTTTGTTAGAGATTTACCTTGCCATCTTCAATACCAAAATCCTTTTTCCCTGATTGCAACAAAAGCTTAAGGTTAATTTATGTAAATATCATACTGCCTTGTTACACATGTTTCCGTAATTTATGAATAAAGAGGGAAAACATTTGAGAGCAAAAGGTATTTTTTTATAAAAAAATGTACTTTTGTACCATTGAACACGTGTAATATGCAATCAATAAACATTATAACGCTTGGCTGTTCCAAAAATACGGTTGATTCCGAACATCTTGCCCGACAACTGGCAGCGATGAATTATGCGTTATATTTTGATTCAGAGAAGTTTACCGACGTGGTGATTATTAATACGTGTGGTTTCATACACGATGCGAAACAGGAATCCATCGACACGATTTTGCACGCTGTGCAGGCAAAAGAAGCGGGAAAAATCAAGAAATTATATGTTATCGGCTGTCTTTCACAACGTTATGCCGACGACTTGCGTGCCGAAATACCCGAAGTCGATGCATTTTTCGGTGCTCGTGGTTTCAACGACATTTTGCAGGAACTGAAGATAGAACAAAAGAATGAATTGTTGCAGGAGCGTGTTGTTACAACGCCGAAACATCTGGCGTATTTGAAACTTGCCGAAGGTTGCAATCGTACCTGTGCGTTCTGTGCAATTCCTTCTATACGAGGGAATTATGTTTCCGAGCCGATAGAAAATTTAGTAAAGGAAGCCACTTTTCTGGTGCAGAACGGCGCCAAGGAACTATCGCTGATAGCACAAGATTTGTCGTTTTTCGGATATGATTTGTATAAAAGAAACGTCTTGACCGAATTGCTTGAAAAACTGCAGCCAATCAACGGTTTGGAGTGGATTCGCCTGCATTACCTCTATCCGAACAATTTCCCGAAGGAAGTGCTTGATTCCATAAATCAACGTTCTGAAGGATGCCAGTATATTGACATTCCGTTCCAACACGCGTCTGACAAGGTTCTAACGAAAATGCGCCGTTTTTTCTCCGAAAAAGAAACGTTTGCCTTGATGGAGGAACTAAAGACGAAAGTTCCCGACATTGCCATTCGTACAACCTTGATTGTCGGGCATCCCGGGGAAACGGAGAAGGAATTTCAGAAATTGGTCGATTTCGTACAACAAGCCGAATTTGACCGTCTTGGCGTGTTCACCTATTCCCACGAGGAAGGCACGTATGCTGGCGAGCATTACAAAGACACGATTCCTGAGCACGTGAAACAAGAGCGACAGGAAATCATTATGAATTTGCAGCAACAAATTTCATTGAAAAAGAATACGGAGAAAGTTGGCAAAACATTTTCGGTATTGATTGACAGAAAAGAGTCCAACGGATTTGTCGGTCGCACGCAGTACGATGCGTACGAAGTTGACAATGAGGTCTTTATACCAGAGAGAAAATTACATATAGGGGAATTTTATCCCATTAGAATCACCGAAGCCGATACTTACGATTTGGTCGGCTGTATAGCGAAAAAATAATGACATTTGAAGAGTTACACATAGACGAAAAATTACTCGAGGCGATTTCGTATATGAAGTTTGAAAAGGCCTCGCCAATTCAGGAACAAACTATTCCCCTCGCATTGGAAGGACACGATGTGCTTGCATGTGCACAAACAGGAACGGGAAAGACTGCCACATTTTTGATACCCATCTTACAAGATTTGATTACAAACGAAGCCCACGGTCTAACCTCGTTAATCATTGTTCCGACGCGGGAACTCGCCATTCAAATTGACCAAGAGATGCAAGGATTCTCGTACTTCACCGACACGACGAGCAAGGCTGTGTATGGTGGAGACAAGGGAATGGATTGGGACGAACAAAAACGTGCGTTTACCGAAGGAACAAATGTCATTATTGCCACTCCAGGACGACTCATCGCTCATTTGCGTCTTGGTTACGTGAATTTGAAACATATTCGTCATCTTGTGTTGGACGAAGCCGACAGAATGCTCGATATGGGCTTTATTGACGATATCCGACAGATTTTGGGCTATATTCCTGTCAAACGACAGACGATGATGTTTAGCGCGACGATGGCTCCCGAAATACGGAAATTGGCAAACACGATTCTGGTCAATCCCAAAATGGTTTCCATTGCCATAGCAAAGCCGGCAGAAGGAGTTACGCAGTCTGCCTATATGGCTCATCCTTATCAAAAAGTTGATTTGATAACGCACATATTGGAACAAAACCCCGATTACGACAGCATTCTTATCTTTACGTCAACCAAACGTATGATTCATTCCATTGTCTCGGCAATAAAGAAGAAGATTCGCAAGGTGACGGTGGAGGGAATTTCGTCGGATTTTGAACAGAATGAACGCGAAGAGGTTTTGCTGCGATTCAAGGCAAAACAGACAAAGATTCTTGTTGCCACCGATGTCCTCAGTCGAGGAATCGATATAAAAGGTATCAATCTTGTCATCAACTTCGACGTGCCCAAAGACCCTGCCGATTACGTTCATCGTGTCGGACGAACTGCACGTGCCGATGCCAAAGGCGAAGCCGTGACGTTTATCAGTGAAAGCGATATCTTACGTTTTCAAAAAATTGAAGCACTTATCGAACGTCCTGTCAATAAACTGCCTTTACCTGCCGAATTAGGCGAAGCACCCGTTTGGAAAGAAATTCAGCCGAAACCCAAGAAGAAGCATTTTCATAAAAAAGGAAATAAACCATTCCCCCACAAACATTTTCATCACAAGAAACC
>JAEEQV010000208.1:0-4595 GCA_016285445.1 Bacteroidales bacterium | reverse complement strand
AAATCTGAAAAAAAGGATAAGACAGAAAAACCTGCAAAACAAGAGAAAAGCAAGAAAGAGAAAACTCCGAAAAAATCAAAGTCTGCTGATGATGACGATGATGATTATGATGACTACGATGATTAGTTGAACGTTTCTTTGAACGTGGTTCACAAAGTAATATGTAGAAAAAAAGAGCGGCTCGAATACTCGAAACCGCTCTCAATGGTAGTTTTAGTACACCTTAGAATTTGAATCCGGCAGTAAACATCACGTAATCACGTTTGATAGTCGATTCACCTTCGACATTCTTATTGCCCAAATCCGTGTATAATGTATTATATTGTTTTGATTTTGCACGAACATATCCCAAATCATAGTAGAATGCGTTTGTTGCCAAACCAAATCCAAGTGAGAAATCATTACGATAGAAATTGTCTTTTACGTTCTTGTAAGGATTACCATACATTGCATAACCAGCACGGAACAAGAATGGTCCATAGCGGAATTCACCACCACACTTCAAATTTGTAACGCTTTGCAATTCCGAAGCGATTTCTGCATTCTGGTCTGACATTGATGAATAGTTAGAACGCAATTCTGCTTGAGAATAATCCATAGACTCAATATCAACACCGACATTTAACACATTCTTATATATAAAGCCCAAAGAACCCACAAGTCTCATTGGTTGAGCAATAGTGTAATCATTACGATACGTTACTTTTTCTGTATATTCTTGGTTTTTTAATGAGTTATCCATTGGATCAACATCCCAATATGATGTCATTTTTGCAACATAATCTTCCGAGAAGCTGTAAACCGTAGGAGTATGGATAGCACCACCGATACGTAAAAATTCTACAGGACGTGCTATGATACCGAATTTTCCACCTACAGCACTACCAACGGCATCCAAATCGGTCATATACGTGAAGTCACCCAGTTCTGCCTTTGTTCCTTCTTTGTCAATTTCAGTCAACATTTTTGTTTCTTTGTAATACAAATTGGTGAAGGACAAATCAGCACCGAAAAATACGTATTCAGAGAAATTTACACCAATGTTGAACAAGAATTCACGTTTCACACCACTTCTATCAATCTTAAAATCTTGATACTCACCGTAGCTTGGAGAACCTGTTGCAGGAACGAAATCGGTAAAATATTTTTCACTTGCCGTTCCCTTTCCATCGCAGCCAAGCAAATATACGTCTTCTGCCAATTGTCCATAATCCTCGTTAAGCACGCCTTTTTGAGCCAAACGTAAGAAATCGTCGGTCAATGAAGATGCATTGTTTGTTCCCGAATATTTTAAGTTTTCATCGTAACGGTTGTTTGCATTCATGGCAAAACCGAACGAAACGCCAGAAACGAACACATCATTTTGCTTTAACTGTTTGTAACCGACAAGACCAAAACTTGGAATTTTCAATGAGTTCGTAATGGCTTTGTCATATCCGAGATAATGGTTTTCTGATTTCGTATAAATGTAAGTCGGTGTAAATTCAGCCACGCTTTTCTTGAGTGTAGCAGAACTTGCTGGGTTTACACTCATTGCACCAACGTTTCCGCCTAACGATGACAAAGCGCCACCCATAGCCATATAACGTGCATTACCTTCAACAAATGTTTCGCCGCAACGTAATGCATCTTCAAAATCTTGTGCTTGCAAAGCAAAAGCACTTACAACGCCCAATGCCAATAAACTTATTTTCTTCATAATGATATTATTTTTTGCAAATGTAACATTTTTTTTCATTTCCTATCAATAAAACCACTAACGATGTGAACTTCTCGTAGAAGAACTGCTGTGGGAACTGCTATGCGAGCTACTTGAGTGCGACGACGAACTGCTTGGTCGGCTGCTACTGCTGCTCGAACGGACTGCACCGCTTGAGTGCGACGACGAACTGCTGCTTGGGCGACTGTAACTGCTTGACGGCGAACCTTGTGGGCCACGTGACGAACTTGAACGTGTAGCCGACGACGAACGACTGCCTTGCGAGCCGCTACTATATGATTTTGTCGTAGAACTACCCGACGACGTTCTTGTAGCTTGACTTGACGAAGAACTTGATGAACTCCGTACTGCCGACGAACTTGACGAACTGCTTGATGTACGTGTAGCCGATGAAGAACGTGTCGCTGGTGCTGAACTGCTCGAAGAACGCGTTGCTGACGAAGATTTTGTCGTTGACGTTCCCGACGACGTACGTGTAGCCGACGATGAACTTGGCGACGATGTTCTTACAGGAGCACTCGTTCTTGTAGAGCTTGAGTTCGAAGTCGACGACTTAACTGACGATGATGACGTTCTCGTAGCTGGTGCCGACGTTCTTGTAGAAGACGTAGACGATGACGATGTACGTGTTGCCGGTGCCGATGTCCGTGTAGATGGAGCCGACGTCCGTGTAGATGATTCATACGATTTTGAACCCGACGAACTTGATGACGTTCTCACCGAACCCGAATGTGCAGACGAATGTTGTGGGGCAGCCGTACGCGTATTCACCGTTGAGCGATGATTACTTGATACAGGTGGGCGATGAGGATATCCAGGTCCATACGATTTGTGATGATCGTGATGACGCGGACCATAGTATGGATGATGATGGTGATGATAATGATAATGATAATACGGACGATGATAGTAGTACGAATAATAATATGGATGATAGTAATATGGACGATGCCAGTAATAATAATTGTATGAATATGGATACCAATAGTCATGGTAATAACGATAACTATATGGATAATAACCATATCCTACCGACCAATATGGTCCTCCAATGCGAAACGAAACATCCCACGTTGGATCGTAAGAAGTCATTAAACGACGTGAATAGTAATAATCGTCGTCGTAGAATTCAGTGGCAGCTTCCATCGATGCTTCGGTAGAATCGGCTTCGGTCTGCACTGTAGACGCCGGTGCGGCATAGGTCACATTGTTGCTTGCAGGCTCCGTGTATTGAGCGTTGAAGGCAACCAACGAAGCGCACGATGTACATATCGTCGCTCCTAAAATCAGTATTGGTAAAATTGTTTTCATAGTAAAACCCTCCGATTGCATAAAAGTATTAATATTTTTTTTTTATTTGCATTAAAATTTAATCAATTTGCTACAAGCAATTATCATACCAAAATTATGGCTAAATTAACAAGTCGAAAAGAAAATTACTCGCAATGGTACAACGAGCTTGTTGTACAGGCGAATCTGGCAGAAACCTCATCGGTTCGTGGTTGTATGGTTATCAAGCCCTATGGATACGCAATTTGGGAAAAAATGCAGCACCAGCTTGATTCAATGTTCAAAGCAACGGGGCACGTAAATGCTTACTTTCCACTTTTCATACCAAAATCTTTCTTCAGCAAGGAAGCAAGCCACGTGGAAGGGTTTGCCAAGGAATGTGCGGTGGTTACCCACTATCGTTTGAAAAATGACCCCGACGGGAAAGGCGTCGTGGTTGACGAAAATGCAAAACTTGAGGAAGAACTGATTGTCCGCCCAACTTCGGAAACAATCATTTGGAATACCTATAAAAAATGGATTCACTCGTATCGTGACTTGCCTATTTTGTGTAACCAATGGGCAAACGTGGTACGTTGGGAAATGAGAACTCGCTTGTTTTTGCGTACTGCCGAATTCTTGTGGCAGGAAGGTCACACTGCACACGCGACTGCCAAAGAAGCTCGCGAAGAAGCTGAAAAAATGATTAACGTATATGCCGATTTCGCAGAGAATTTCTTGGCAATTCCTGTCATTAAAGGTGTAAAATCAGCAAACGAGCGTTTCGCCGGTGCTCTTGACACCTACACAATTGAGGCGTTGATGCAAGACGGAAAGGCATTGCAATCGGGAACATCGCATTTCTTGGGACAAAATTTCGCGAAAGCATTCGACGTGACCTACACTAACAAAGAAGGTGTTTCCGACTACGTGTGGGCAACCTCATGGGGTGTTTCAACCCGTTTGATGGGTGCTTTGATTATGACGCACTCCGACGACAATGGTCTTGTTCTGCCTCCAAAATTGGCTCCAATCCAAGTTGTGATTGTTCCTATTTATAAAAACGACGAACAATTGTCCGCAATCACCGAAAAGGCAATGCAAGTTAAACAAGCATTGGAAGCACGCGGCATTACCGTGAAATACGATGACGACGACACACAAAAGCCGGGATGGAAGTTTGCCGAATACGAATTGAAAGGTGTTCCTGTACGTTTGGCCATGGGTGCCCGCGACCTTGAAAACGGCACAATCGAAGTTGCCCGTCGCGACACGTTGACGAAAGAAACCGTTTCATTCGACAATGTTGATGAATATGTAGAAAAACTTTTGGACGACATACAGAAGAATTTGTTGCAAAAAGCAAAAGACTTCCGTACGGCACACACTTACAAAGTTGACACCTACGAAGAATTCAAGGAACGAGTAAAGAACTGCGATGGATTTATTCTTGCCCACTGGGACGGTACAACCGAGACTGAGGAGAAAATCAAGGAGGAAACAAAAGCGACTGTTCGTTGCATTCCGTTTGATGCTCCAGACGAGGAAGGAACGTGCATTTATGCGGGAAAACCGTCGCACAAACGAGCTTTGTTTGCCATCGCAT
>JAEEQV010000207.1:0-4658 GCA_016285445.1 Bacteroidales bacterium | reverse complement strand
TGTTGCTCGTCACTCACAGAAAAAACATTGCGAGACTGCGAAACGGCGAGGAAAAAAAAATGTGGTAACATTATTTTTTCTCACAATTCCATTCAGAAATAAATTCTTCCAGAAATGTTTCCAAAAATTGATGACGTGGTTCGGCAAGTTCCTTTGCCGTGGGTGTGTTCATCAAGTATTTTAGTTTCAGTAACTTTTCATAGAAATGATTGATGGTTGGTCCCGTTGAATTTCGGTACTCATCGGCATTGGCATAGTCTTGTGGCTCAATTTCGGGATTGTAGAGTTCGCGATTTTTGTAACCACCATAGTGAAACGCACGAGCAATGCCAATTGCCCCGATGGCATCAAGTCGGTCGGCATCTTGCACGATGGCACATTCGATTGACGGAATAGTCGAGGCGTTGAATCCACCTTTGTATGAGATGTTTTTTATGATGTCAAGAATTTTTTCTCGTTCCGTAGGTTTGAATTTTGCCTTTTTCAGGATGTTTTCAGTCAGTTTGAGACCGATGACCGTGTTCCCGTTGCTGAACTTTTCGTCGGAAACATCGTGCAACAAGGCGGCTGCTTGAATGATTTCAATATCGCCTCCTTCGCTTTGAGCTATGAGTTCGGCATTTTGCATAACACGAATTGCGTGAGAATAATCATGACCGCATTCGGCATATTGTAACGTCCGTTTAACTTCGGACTGAACAAATTCGATTCTTTTATTAGGTTTCATAGTGTTTTTTTGAATTATTCATTAGAATTACCGAATCAAAATAAAGTTTTTGTACTCAAACAATCGGTATCCTGTAATCTTCTCAAAAATAAAAAGCATCTTATCGCTAAACGTCATTTTTATTTTGCTTTCGTCAATGTTCACTTTCCAATTCAATTGAGAGATTCGTTCTTGCATAGCAGCAGGATGCGTTCCCTCAAACTTTTTCACTGCATCAACCTCGTCAAAATTAAAAGCAACGATTGGCACAGTATCGTCAATATTTTCGTGGTATAATTTGGCGAAATTCAAGTTCTTTTTGCTCATAATCTCGGGTGGTCGAACCCATCCATAGTGATTTACGTATGCATTGACAGGGACAACCTTTAATTTTTTATCGTTCTTCCTAAATCCCTGTGCGTCGCCGTACGAACGAATTGCTTTGTCGTTACGGATAATTCTGATTTCTTGTCGATACCACTGACGATTGATGCCAATGTAATCATACGTACCCCAAAAGTGGCGATATTTGAACAACAAACCTTCTACTTCCGTATCGTTCAGGTATTTTTCCATTGCCGCCTTGATTTCACTATGATATTCTTCGTGAACAACCTCGTCGGCTTGCAGATAAAAGCACCAGTCATATTCGGCAGGAATTGCATCAAAAGCTTTGTTTGTCTCTACAGCCAAAACTTTTCCTCCTTTTTGCAAGGATTTATCCCATACGGTGTCAAAAATCTCAATCTTGGGGCTACCGATTGACTCCAGCAACTCGCGAGTAGTATCGTCGCTGTCGCAATCGCCAAGTGCGATGATGAATTTATCGCACAATGGCAAAATTGACAAGATTGATTCCTTTATCGGATAATATAATTTCGCTGCATTTTTTACGATTGTAAAACCACAAACTTTCATTGTATTCAAATTATCTCATCAATAAAACATTTCCAAATTTAGATTTCTTTCCGTTGCCCAGATCAAAACCTTCCCACACTTGTCCGTCGAGGAACGTAGCTTCCATCTTCCAGATATAGGTATCGGATTTTAACATCTTTCCATCACAACGTCCGTCCCAACTTCCAACGAAAACACCATCTTCAACTGCATCGGAATACCATACGAGATTTCCCCATTTGTCATATACGGAGACTTGACACGTCTTTAAGTTATATCCTTTGGGTTGGAATGTTCGTACACCGTGAGCCGGATTCAATGGAGCGAATGCTGTTGGCATGTAGAGGCTAGACGTAATATTTATAAAGATACATTCTTTGTAGTAATCCTTACAACCGAAAGAGTTTTCTACCGTCAATATTGGGCAATTGTAACCATATATGTAGTCACCTTCTTTGATTGGGAATTTACGTTTTTCATACGGCACTTTCTCATCTATCTGACTCTCATCTTCGCCGATATGACCATAATTCCAATATAACGTGTAAGGAATTTCTTCGGCAATGCGTTCTCCATCAGTTGTCACGTACACGATAGAATCTTGCAGTGTACTATCTTGTAGTTCGATTACATTGACAGCTCCTGGCAATGACCACGCATAACGTGCATTAGGTGCGTTTGCAATTCTTACAATCAATGTATCGGCACCTTGACAACCAGCCCATGTCTGTTCAAACACCACGATGGTATCCATTCCCGACTTGCTCCAGTCAACGTATCGTACCGAAGTTGACGTTGCATCTTTTGAGTAATTGAGATTGCCACCCGAAACAGACCATAAGTACGTACTTGTAGAATTATATTGCGTATAATAGTTCTCGGTTGTTCCCACGCATACAGAATCGGAACCAAAAATCTTTGTCTGTGCGGCAGGAGCCAATGTGAGTTCTACCGTCGTGCTATCACTATGACAGCCCGTTTCACTGTTATAATCGAACACAACGAAACGATATGTTCCTACAGGCAAATCATCTTGTTGAGAATCAAATATATAGCGTTGTCCTTGTGCTACAGTCGGGCGAATGCCATCCATACTCATCCACGTAACATTTGGTGTTCCGAATGCGAACAAAGGTTCTATTTCTTCGCCTTGACAAATCACTTGTGATAGCACAATTGGCTGACGTGCCTTTGCATTTGTCATCACCTTAATCGTGTCCATAACACTTGGGCAATATGAACCTTTGAGTTCGTTCTTAACGAAGTATTGGGCACGAATGGTATAATTGGTACTTGTCGTAGTTGCCGACGACATTGTTACCTAATCTGACAACAACAAGCTGCCGTCATTTTGTATCGTCTTATTTCCTGGGAAAATGTTCCATTCCACGTAACTGTTGGACTCGTTCGGCGTCAATACTGTCGTCAACGATTTTTCTTCGTCGTATTCACATCGTTTCAATACAGAGATTTCCTCGTCGTCAATAGTGATAGAAATCGTTGGCTGAGCAATCACTTCTGCCGTAACTTCGGCAACTTCGCTCCGACAGCCGCTCTTTTCACGAACAACATAATATGTCTGGTCGGTTGTCACATCTGGAATAGAGAAATTATATCCCTGACCTTCAAATGTGTTCAATTCAGCATCGGAATACCACAAATCTCGAGGTCCGTTGGTTGCCAAGTTCGCAGTAGAATTGTAGCAAACCATATCGCCTGTCACGTTTGGCTTGTCGGGACTTTCAACTACGACAAACGAGGCAATAGCATAATATCCCACGCAACCATTTTGTTTCTGACGAACATAATAGCGTTGCGTACCAGGTTGTGTAATCGTGTGCGTATAGGTATTTCCCGTTGACAATTCCGATGTCGTATCCATTGAAGTGTACCAAATAACGCTTACGCCGTCTTGTTCAGGAACCGACAAGACGTGTTCCGTATCGTAATCACACGAAGTTGCATTTGTTTGAACAATAGGCACATTCGGCAATGGTTTTACTTCATACATTGTTTCCGTCGTGGCACTCTCGCACCCGTTCAGCGTCTGCGAAGCATAATACCAATATGTTCCCGCTGCGCTTACAGGTGGATTGAATGTGGCTGATTTGCTCAATATTCCCGTTGCATCAGGATTTGCATACCACGTAATGCTACCGCCATTTTCGGCAGTTGCCTGCAATTCACCACGCTCACCGGCCTCACATACCGAAGCACCTTGAGTAGCAGGTTTTTCTGGAATTGGTTTTATTTCATACTCAAATGCTACAGGTTCGGAAGAACAACCGTCAACAACGTTCGTCGCCCATACGAAATGAGTACCTACGTCCATCCTATTCGGAATGTATGTCCGTCCTTCTTCGTCATAACTATCGTACGGAATCGCTGGCTCTTCTTCGTGCCATCTGATTGTACCCGTACCAACGCCACTTAATGTTGGATTCATTTCATACTGACACACTGCATTCGTGGTAGCAGAAACAACCGGTGGTTGTGGTTTCTTCACTTCCAGAGTGACTTTTGCACGCTTGCTTTCGCAGGCAGCAGGGAAAACGTTGCCATTATATTCAGCAACCCAATAGGTATAGGTTGCTGCCGTTGTTTCATCAATATCTGGAACAAAGATTCCCGCTGCGGAAACCGAAACAGGTTCTTCACTTATTTCTGTTTCATAAAATTTGAAACTAACCTCCGAACTACCATTTGGACGGGAGCCAGAAATCCATTCACCAAATGAAGCCTGTAACTCAGGAACTGCTTCATAGTTACAAATTGGCTCTGGAGAAACAATCACCGGTTTTGGAACAGGACAATCAATAATATCAACTTTTGCTTCCGACTTCTTACTTTCACACGTATTGATTGTTTGCGTAGCAAAATATGATTTATGAGTTACCGTAGCACCATTGTCACCTGTTGCATATTCGGCGCTATTAGATTTTTTGGCGTTATTTGCATCATACCAAGTTATCTCGGCGTCATTGCTTATTGGTGTTGCAGAAACAACAACAGTCTTGTTTTGTTCCGTCAATGCGGCAAAATCAGATACTTCAGG
>JAEEQV010000206.1:0-4661 GCA_016285445.1 Bacteroidales bacterium | reverse complement strand
TCCAACAAACGACTTATATTTCATATCCAACACGGGACCGTCAACATAATGACCGTTGGGATTGGGGCGGTCAAGCACCAAAAATTTCACGTTGTTTTCGGCACAGGCCTCCATCACATAATGCATAGTGGAAATATAGGTGTAAAAACGGGCACCAACGTCTTGAATATCAAACACAACAATATCAACATCTGCCAAATCTTCTTTCGTCGGTTTTTTGTGTGAGCCGTACAACGAAACCAAAGGCAAGCCCGTTACATTGTCAACACCGTCGGCAACCTTTGCTCCAGCGTCGGCAGTGCCACGAAAACCGTGTTCAGGAGTCAAAATCTTTTGAACTTGAACTCCACATCTCAATAATGTATCGACTAAATGCATATTTCCCACCATCGATGTCTGGTTTCCAACTACCGCCACACGTTTGCCTTGCAACAACGGCAGATATTCCCCCATCCGTTCCGCACCAACAATAGGTCGAACTGCAACACTATCCAGCACAAGTTTTCCTTGAGAGACATCATTTTTTGACGTATTTTGCGAAAAACACGAGGTTGTCCCCAAAAGTAACACACAGAAATACAATAGTTTTTTCATCATTTCATTATCTTTGCCACGTATGAATACTGAACTTTATATAGCAAAACAAATTTTACCGCATAAAGATACGGCAAATATATCAAAACCTATCGTAAATATCGCGATTATTGCAATTGCTTTGGGTTTGGCAGTTATGCTTATAGCCGTTTCGGTCATCGTTGGCTTCAAATCAACCATCTCGGAACAGATTTTCGGTTTCTCGTCACATATCGAAATTGTCAATTTTGACGCCAACACTTCGTTTGAATCGTTGCCCATTCGTGCTGATAAAAAATTGATGCAAAATATTGAAAACGAGGAATCTGTAACACACATACAAATATATGCGACCAAGCCAGCCATTGTAAAAGTTCATGGCACGGCACGAGGTATCATAGTGAAAGGTATTGACAATTCGTATAATTGGGATTTCATCGAAGAACATCTCATTGAAGGTGAACGACTTACGTTTCCCCAAGACACGACAACCGACAATGTCATTATCTCAAAAATACTTGCAAATCTGCTCCAACTCTCGCTTGGTGACAAATTCACCACGTCGTTTGTCCCTAACGACTCCAACAAGAAAGTTCGCAAACGGAGTTTTATTGTTACGGGAATTTACGAAACGCATCTCAACGAAATCGACGACCGTTTCATCCTTGCCGACATTCGCCATATACAAGATTTGAATAATTGGGAGCCCAATCAATGTTCGGGTTACGAGGTTTTTCTCAAAGATTACAAACATTTGGATGCCGACAAAGAACGTATTGAGGAAATTTGTGGCTTCGACATCTCGCCCGACGTACAACGGCTTCGGGTAGAAACCCTGAAAGAAAAAACGCCTCAGATTTTCGACTGGCTTTCGCTACTCGATATGAACGCGTGGCTCATCATTGCGTTGATGATTCTCGTGGCGGGAATGAATATGATTACGGGACTGCTCGTCATCATTTTGGAAAAAACAACTATGATTGGCATTTTGAAAGCATTGGGTGCACAAAACGTGAGCATTCGTAAGATATTCGTTTATGTGGGTAGCATGCTTATCACCAAAGGATTGTTCTGGGGAAACGTGGTTGGCTTGGGCCTATGCTTTATTCAACTGTTTTTCCATCCGTTCACACTCGACCCGACGGTGTATTTTATGTCGTATGTTCCCATAAAAATCAACGTTCTGTACATTATTATGCTGAACGTCGGCACGTTTATTCTCACGTCGGCAATGCTTATATTGCCATCAATTCTGATTACGAAAATATCGCCGTCGGAAGCAATTCGTTTTGACTAAAATAGTGTTTTGATATGATTCATAAAACAATTAAAAATTAAGAGTTAAGAATTAAGGGTGGCTGAGCTTGTCGAAGCCATATATTTATAAGATAAAACAGATTCTATCTAAAAAAAGCATACATTTGCACAAATAGATTTACAATAGATTTACAATGGATTTACAATCTCCTCAAAAAGAAATATACGCAAAAGAGCGTTTTTCAGCTCTGCAAGCACAACGTCTGGCACAAGAAATCGCCTTTGGACCTGTTGTTTTCCAAGTGTCACGACTTATGGTCAAATTCGGCATTTTTCAGATGTTAGATGACGCAAAAGACGGGCTGACAATGGACGAAATCGTTGAAAAAACGAAGCTTTCACGTTACGCCGTACAATGTTTGCTTGAATCATCCTTGACTATAGGAACTATTTTATTGAAAGACAACAGATTCCATCTTGCAAAAGCTGGCTGGTTCTTGATTCACGACGATATGGCTCGCGTGAACATGGACTTCAATCACGACGTAAACTATTTGGGATTGTTTGATTTAGAGAAAGCGTTAATCGACGGCAAACCCGAAGGACTGAAGGTTTTTGGGACATGGAAGACAATCTACGAAGGCCTTTCACAACTTCCTGCACAAGTTCAGAAAAGTTGGTTTGGATTCGACCATTTCTATTCCGATAATTCATTCAAACAAGCATTGGAGATTGTTTTCGCAAACAAACCCAAAACATTGCTCGACGTGGGTGGCAACACCGGTCGCTGGGCATTGCAGTGCGTTGGTTTTGACAAAAACGTGAAAGTGACCATTATGGATTTGCCACAGCAATTGGCTATGATGCGCGAGCAAACCAAAGGATTGGACGGAGCCGACAGAATTTTTGGTCACGGGGCCGATTTGTTGGATAAAAATGTTCCTTTCCCGACCAATTTCGACGCTATTTGGATGAGCCAGTTCCTTGACTGTTTCTCCGAAGAAGAAGTCACGAGCATCCTCACCCGTGCCGCAAAATCAATGAACGACGACAGTCGATTGTATATTATGGAAACATTGTGGGACCGTCAACGTTTTGAAACGGCTTCATATTGCCTGACGCAAATCAGCATATATTTCACGGCATTGGCTAACGGAAACTCCAAGATGTATTATTCTGGCGACATGATTCGTTGCGTTGAAGACGCAGGTCTTACCGTGGAAACCATTCACGACGGACTGGGACTTGGTCACAGCATAATTGTTTGTAAACTGAAATAGTCTAAAATCTTTTCAGTAATCGAAATTGGCATTTGAGATTGTTTTTTGCCATTTCAACAAGAAAAAACGGGAGAATAAAAAAAAGCAGTATTCTTTTGCACTCGGTTTTATAGGCGTATTAAACAAAGTGACATGAAAACTGTATCTGTAAAAACAATTATTGCGAGTTTGTTTCTCACGATTGCTTCTCTTGGATTATCTGTTGCACAAACAAACGAAACAACATCAAACCTTGATTTTAGCTTATTCACCGTTTCAAATGCCAGTGCAGATCATAATTTCAGCTTTCACTGGAAATCGAATACGGATTGTAAATATTTTGCTCTCGAATATTCAACCGACGGCACGAACTTTTATACTATCGACAAAATTAACTCGACAGATAAAACGGATTATGAATATCTCTGGAAACACGATTTCTCTGACATTGCAGTTGCATATTTCAGAATTAAGAAAGTAAAAGACGAGAACGATTATGTGTATTCGCAAGTTATTACAATGAGCACGCAGAAAAATGCGTCTTCTACTGGCAATGTAAGCGACAATTCTGTAAAACTGCAAGTCAATCTTGAAGATTGTAGAAGTTTTGCCCTTGAAAACAACAAGAAATTGAAAATTGCCCAAGAGGAAATCGCAAAAGCTGGCTACGACAAGAAAGCGGCATTTGCAAACTATCTACCAAAAGTATCTGTTTCAGGCGCTTACATGTATAGCGACGCAGACATACAACTATTGAGCGACGAGCAGGATAACGCTCTACGAAATATGGGAACGGCTATGGGACAAGAACTTGGTGGTTCTTTGGTTCAAATGCAACAAAATGCGGCAACTACGGTTCAACAAATTATGGCGAATCCTGCTGCCGACCCTGCTTTGGCAAACCTGATAGCCAACAGCCCTACCGTTCAGCAAATGTTGCAAAAACTACAAACAACCGACATTAATGCTTCACTGAATCCGACTGTGGCAAGCATGAATGAGTTGGGCGGAAACATTGCAGATGCTTTCCAACTTGACACCCGTAATATTTACGCAGGTATGATTTCGGTTGAAGAGCCTTTGTTTCTTGGTGGTAAAATCGTCACTTACAATAAGATAGCCAAGGCAAAACAAGAATTGGAAACAACGAAATATAGTGCCGAGGAACAAGAAACAATTATTGAGACTGACAAATTATATTGGCAAATCGTTTCTCTTTCAAATAAACTGAAACTGACGGAGAAATATGTGGAATTGCTTCAAACTATGTCGGAAAACGTTGAAAAAATGGCTGGTGAAGGCGTTGCTACCGCATCCGACAAACTTTCGGTAAAAGTTAAGTTGAATCAGGCGGAAACTGCCTTGCTGAAAGTGCAGAATGGCTTGGCACTGTCGAAAATGTTGTTGTGCCAACATTGCGGCCTCGACATCAACACCGACATAATGCTTGCCGACGAGACGTTGGAGGAAGTGCTTGTTTCGGAAGCTCCGTTGCAATACACCGAAGCCGAAATTATGGAAAATCGTCCAGAGTTGAAAAGCCTTAATTTGGCAACGGAACTCTATCATCAG
>JAEEQV010000205.1:0-4724 GCA_016285445.1 Bacteroidales bacterium | reverse complement strand
TGTCTCCTTCTTCTGTAGTAGAAATTTCAGTTACGGGAATACCAACACAACTGGAATTGTCGTACCAGCCGGCAAATTCATATCCATTCTGGGTGACGTTGGACGGCAACGTTGCACCTGTTTTATATTTATAACTGACAATGTTACCGCTATTAATAATACCTCCATTGGTTTGCAACGTAACGGCATATCCGTTTTCGTCCCATTGTGCCCAAAATTCCTTAGGTCCAAAGTCTGTTGCGGAAATAACGTTTATGACATCGCCCTCGAAATTCTCATTGTCGTACCAACCAACGAAGTAATGTGCATCGTATTGCATATTTGCGTATGTAGGAAGCACGGCTCCCACACCGAATGTATATTTATCTATACCTCCACCCAAAATATGTCCATCGCCTGGGTGAAGGGCAACATCATACGTTATTGGATTCCATTTTGCATAAAATGCTTTATTTCCATATTCATTTGCACCAATTTCGGTAACAGGATCGCTTATAAAGTTCGCTTTGGGATACCAGCCATCAAATTCACATCCGTTTCTTGAAATATTGGGAAGGGTAACGGTTGTTCCATAGTTATATGTTGTATCATAGTTCTCGGTCGTTATTGTTCCGCCATTGTTGTTGTAGGTGATAGTGTAGTCAACAAGTTTCCATTTTATATACAAAGTTAGAGCACCAGCATGTTTATAACGCGTAATTACTGGCGTTCCATCTTCGGCGTAGTATTGTTCGCCCGCCCCGTTTTCGCCAGTGAAATATCCGTCGAACATATACCCAATTCTTTCGGGAAATTCAACGATTGGCAGTTCGGCATCGTAAGTTGCCTGAACGGGTTCTGTTATCTCTTCAGTAGCACCTTCTTGATTAAATGAAATCGTATAGGTGTTTGGAGTCCACACGGCATACAAGTTAATTGTTGCACCTTTTTCAGGAGTAAGATTTTTCACCGTTTTTCCGTCAGTATAAGTAACAACCGAAGAATTTAACGCCGTGGCCCAACCATCAAACGTATATCCTGTTCTTTCAAATGTATTTGTCAGAAGCGTGGCACTGGCATCGTATGTACACGTTGTTTTGCCCATAACAGGGCTTTCCGCATCTTTGTCGGGAGCGTTGTAGGCAATATAATACGTGTTGGCAGTCCATTTTGCATAAAATGTCTTATCGTTTATTTCAGTGGAACTAATTGTTGTAACATTTGTTCCTGAAAGGTCTGATTTTGCATACCAACCCGAAAACGTATATCCCGTTTTGGTAGGACTTGGAAGCGTATATGCAGTTCCGTAGGTATAACTTGAGATATTGCCTGAAGCAAGAGTACCGCCGTTAGGATTAAAAGTTATTTTGTACGTTATTGGATTCCACTTCGCATAGTAGGTTTTGTTGCCAGAATCGGTGGTAGAAATTGTCGTTACGGGGCTGCCCGTGAAATTGGAATTTGCGAACCAACCGCCAAATGTGCAACCTGTTTTTGTAACGTTTGTCGGCAAAGTAGCACCTATAGTATATGTATATTTCGACACTTTCCCTTCGTTGATAGTTCCTCCGTTATCTTGTAACGTGACTGAATACGAAGGATACATTTTGAAATTTGCGACACTGCCAGGGATGTCACCATAGGTTTTTGTTGCCGAGAAAGGATCGCCAACTGTACCGAAATTGCTGATTGTTGCCGTTCCCGTGATTCCTGCCGTACTTGTCGTGGTAATATCGGCATAAAAAGAAAGCGTGTTAGTCTTAAGTCCACCAGCAAAAGTCAACGTATGTGTTGAGTTTCCTATTTTCAATGTAGGAGTACCTGAATAAGACATAACCATCTCGTTGAAACGTACCGACACATAAACCCGCTCACCACTTGAATATGTATGTGCTGTATTCATATAGATACCTGTCACCACAGGAGCCACATCGTCATACAGTTTTACGTTTGCAACACACTGAGAAATTGCAAAGCAGTCAGCACCGTTACCAGCAGCATTGGTAGCAATACCAATTCTATCAGTGCCATTTATAATAAAATATCCGTCATTCAAAGAACAGATACTACTATATGAGCCGTTATATGCTTGTGCATATAGATAATCCGATTTATTACCCATGGACCAGTATTGAGTGTTGTTCCAAACATTACCCTTAACGGTTCTTTGAGTGCTAAAGGTTGTGTTATTGTTCCGCACAGGGAATTTTATAGGTAAAAATTTTTCTTCTTCAGCGTAATCCGAACCACGTTCCCAACAAGCATTATAAAGATTGCTGTTAGTTCCCGACGGCGTTGGCACAGCCGCGTTACCTGTAGCACTTGACCACGGATCGCTAAATTTACCATTCAAAAAGATACCGATATAATAGTATCCGTCGTTTACTTCTTTAGTCTGAAATTCTACGTTGAATTTATATTTTGGCGTTTGGTTCGTATAAGTAAAATACCGTAACTGAGATTCAGAAAACAGATTTTTAACAGGAGTGTTATTATATTTCAAGACCATTTCATCATCACACGAAGTATAATCATCGAAAAGCGCTAATTGCTGTTCATACGTAGCAAATATTGATCCTGTTTGTATTGATCCTGCAACTCGTTGCAACGCAAGGTTGTTATTATAAATACAAAAATAAAAATCACGTTTAGCTATAAGGTAAGAATAACCATCAATTATATTGTCATTTGTTTTAGTCGGATCTTTTGGAGAAATTATCACATTTTTAGTTTTTTCTCCTTGGGCAAACTCCAAACGCCCTGAAACATCCTCATAGTTAATTCCTGCGATAGCGCTACCGCTTTGAGTGAAATAATCGACATAACTTGCCGCCGAAGCATCGGTTCTCGAAATCGTGAAAACAAATCCTCCACTCACCGAAACGGTAAATGCATCGGGGTCGGCAAAGGAAGAAAACATAGTTGCAGTCAGCAATAGTAAGGTAGTTAATAGTTTTTTCATTGTATATATGTTTAAGTCTTCATTTCTCAAGGGAAGAAACGCTCCATGACGCGCCAAATAATAATATTTGTAGAGACGATGTGCATATCGTCTCTACTGAAGTTGTCTTTACTTAAAATTTTTCAATCCGTCAAAGTCAAGTGTTGCAAAGTAGTCGTTCACTGTTTCGGCACGACGAATCATTTTTACCGAGCCGTCAGTGCGCAGCAATAACTCAGCCGAACGGAGTTTCCCGTTGTAGTTGAATCCCATTGCATGACCGTGTGCACCCGCATCGTGAATGGCAAGAATGTCGCCAATCTCGATTTCTGGCAGATTGCGTTGGATGGCAAACTTGTCGTTGTTTTCGCACAACGAGCCAGTCACGTCATATACGTGGTCGCACGGTTGATTTTCCTTGCCCAACACGGTAATATGATGATATGCTCCGTACATTCCCGGACGCATAAGGTTGTTCATGCTTGCGTCGCAGCCGACGTAATCGCGGAATGTGTGTTTCAAGTGACGGACTGTCGTAACCAAATATCCGTAAGGACCAGTGATGAAACGTCCCGATTCCAGATACAGTTTCACAGGTGCAAGGCCGTTAGGAACAAGAATCGATTCGTATTCCTTGCGAATGCCTTCGCTGATTTTGAACACGTCGAGTTTCTTTTGCTCAGGACGATACGGAATGCCAAGACCGCCGCCAAGGTTGATGAAATCGAAGCGAATGCCCAACTGTTTGTGGATTTTTACGACAAGATTGAATAAAATTCGTGCCGTTTCGGCAAAATAATCCTCGTTCAACTCGTTGGAAGCCACCATAGTATGAATACCGAAACGTTTTACGCCGCGTTCCATCAACATTTTGTAGCCGTCAAAGAGTTGATTTTCCATAAAACCATATTTTGCTTCTTCGGGAGTACCGATAATGGCATTTCCCGATTTCAGATTTCCCGGATTATAACGGAACGAAACCAATTCGGGCAAGCCGGCAACTTTGTCTAAATAGTCAATGTGAGTTATGTCGTCGAGATTGATGATAGCGCCCAGTTCCTTGGCTTTTTTGAACTCGTAGTCACCCGTGTCGTTCGACGTAAACATAATGTTTTCGCCAAGATTTCCAACTTGTTCCGAAATGAGCAATTCAGGATACGAACTACAATCGCAACCAAAGCCGTGTTGTGCCAAAATCTTTATCAGATAAGGATTTGGGGCGGCTTTCACAGCAAAATATTCGTGAAAACCCTCGTCCCATGCAAATGCTTTTTTTAATTCTTCGGCATTCTCAATTATCGCCTTCTCGTCGTAGATATGGAACGGCGTAGGATATTGTTTTATGATTTCCTGAATTTGTTCTTTTGAGAACGGAACTGTTTTTGCCATTGTTTTTATTTTTTTGCGTGGCAAAAATACGGATTCTCAATAGAAATCAACAAAGAAGGAGGAATTTATTTATCGTGAATACAGCGTATTTTATTTCTTATGTTCCATTTCTTTTGGTGGCAAAAGAATTTTGCGATTAAGTGAGAGCAAAGAAAAGGTGTTTTCTTTGCCGAACGTGAGCAAAATGCCCAAAGGAAACGGAACCCAAAGAAAAGCCACCGACGTACCATTCTCTTTTAGTGACAATAGGTATTAAACTTCCTTAAACGAAGATGTTTTCTAATGAACATGACTGTTACATACAACCACCGAAAGTTTTTGATTTTCAGTAAATTAAGATAGTGTATTTTTTACACTAACTAAAATTTTATTAAAAAATGCTTTTTATATTGTTTTATTTTTCTTTACCTTTGTG